>JALYUI010000366.1 GCA_030853845.1 Bacteroidota bacterium
GCGGCTTTGCCCTGGCGGCCTACGCCAAAACCGAGGCCGGCACCGAGGGCGCGCTGAAGTACTTTATTTACGGCACTGTCACGACGGCCATCCTGGTTTTTGGGCTGAGCTACTGGGTGGGCATCACCGGCAGCACCCTGCTCAGTGCGCTGGGCCAGCCCAACCTGCCCGTGCCGCTGCTGGCGTTCGGCTTCGTGGCCCTGCTCACCGGCCTGGGGTACGCGGCATCGGTGTTTCCCTTCCACTTCTGGACGCCCGACACGTTGGAGGGGGCCCCGGTGTCGGTGGCGGCCTACCTGTCGGTGGTACCCAAGATTGGGGCCTTTTTCGGGCTGGCGCAGGTGTGCCGGTCGCTGCCCGCCACCGCGGTGGACTGGCCGCTGGTGCTGGCCCTGCTGGCCGCCGCGTCGATGACCTTCGGCAACGTGCTGGCCCTGCTGCAAACCAACGTGGTGCGCCTGCTGGCCTACTCCACGGTGGCGCAGGCCGGGTTTTTTCTGCTGCCCCTGGTGGGGGTGCGCGGGGAGCTGGCCCTGCCGGCCCTGGTGGTGTTCGCCGCCGCCTACGCCGCCATGAACACGGGCGCGTTTGCCATCGTGCTGCACACCGGCCGCACACTGGCTGATTTCAAGCGCCTCGGCACCACGCACGTCTTCACGGGGCTGGCCATGACGGTCTTCCTGTTTTCGCTGGTCGGCATTCCGCCCCTGGCCGGCTTCACGGGCAAGCTGCTGCTGTTTGAGTCGGCCATGGCGGCCGGCTACACCTGGCTGGCCGTTATCGCCGTGCTCAATAGTGCCATTGCGCTGGCCGTGTACAGCCGGATTATCGGGGCCATGTACTTCGCCGCGCCCGCCGGCCCCTCAACGCCGCCGGCCCCCGCCTGGGAAATCCGCACGGTCGTCGTGGCCTGCCTGCTGGTCACGCTGGGGCTCACGCTGGCGGCGCAGGCCTTCTTTTGAGCCGTGTTGCCTCGTAATAGGGGTCCTCTCAGGAAACGGGAAAAATAGCACGTTAAGGAATTGAGTCGGAGGTTTTCCCCCTATTTGTTTAACAACACCCAATAAAGTGGCGAGCAGCCAGCTTCTCTTACCGAATTAATAGCCATCGCATCGCAAACATCGAGTGTCTAGTAAACCACTTTATTCAGTCGAATGCTGAAACTCCGGGTTGGCAAATCCAGTTTAGAACGTAGATTGCATCAAATTAAAGTCTTATGAAAGCCCCACTCTCAGCAGATATCGCCAACGTACTGCAAGACCCGCGGTCGGCTTACGAGTTAGTGTCAGCCGTGCTGAAGGAGCGTTCCTCACGGGGAAAAAGCGTGATTGAGGTACGGAAAGGCGATGTTATAAAGCGCTACAAATCAGTCACTTCTATTTATCGCCGAAGCGCATAGCACCCGCTAACGTACCGGATGAGTTTTCTATTTACAACGGTCCTGGTGCTCCTGCTGGTAGCGCCGGGACTTCTTATTTTTCGGACTTACTATGCAGGGCGGTTTTCCATACGATATAGTAATCTGACCATTACGGACCAAGTGTTCCGGTCCATTGTACCGGGGCTGTTGCTGCAACTAATTGCGTTCTGGCTCATTGGGATTTGTAGCTCACGCTACGTGCGGCTGGATGTACTGGGCAGTCTGCTGTTGGGAGCAAAGGAGGACAGGACCATCCGAGAGGGGTTTGACTTATTGCGACAGCAACTGGGACCTATTTTGGCGTATTATTTGGGGCTGCTAACCGCCGGGGCGTTAGCTGGGTGGGGGGCACGGTGGCTGGTCCGCTGGCTTAAGCTGGACCGACGGTATTCGTGGCTGCGCTACGACAATCAGTGGCATTACTTGCTAACAGGCGAAATCCTGGAGACGCCGGATTTACAACCTACCATCGGCTTGCAGGACGCCAGCCTAATTGACTTTGTATTTGTGGACGTACTGATGAAGCTAGAAAAAAGCAATATGCTTTATTCGGGCATCTTAGTGGACTATGAGTTGGCTGCTGACGGTGGACTACGTACCATCTACCTACGCGAAGTACGCCGGAAGCTTCTTAGCAATGGTGCGGCAGAGGAACAGAAACCACCAGTTAATACAGTAGAGGGCTTAGGCGGACTAGTCACTTCTAGTGAAGCGGCGACGCCGACAGATGAGCAAGCGGAAGGCAAATATTACGACGTGCTGGGCGACCTAATGGTTATACCCTACGCTCAGACCCTGAACCTGAACCTGACCTACTACATTGAGGAGGACGATTTGAAAGAGAGCAAGGCCTCTATGCCTAGTTCGACGCAAGAATATACCGTTACTACCTCCCCTTCCGATATGAACGAGGCTGTTGCGGATGACTCCAAATCTACTTAAGGAGTTGGCCGCACGCTCGCAGAGGCTGGAAATGAGGGCTATGTTCGTGATTGATATATCGAAAATACCATTTCGCTAAATAGTCAATCTCTAGAAAACGGGGGCAGCAAGTTACTTCTCCAATGCCAAGTCATATTCCCGTGGATAAGAGGCGCTAGTTACCAAGCGCCAGCCGAGGCCTAGCTTCTCTTGCGCTTCTGGGCCCACCCAAAACGTGCCGATTCGGCGGGTACGTTGTTTCAGGAGTTTGACCAACGCCTGAAAGAGCAGGCCGGAGTACGAACTGCGCGAAAACGTCTCGACCGAACCCGCCACCAAGACACCTTCCGCAAACTGCCCGCTGGGTTTGAGGCGTGCCAACTCTGCATTCTCCCCTTAGTCAACGGCAGACAACCGCTTTGGTGGCGGCGGCGGCTTGAGCGTGCGGTTTTAGCAGTCTTCCGGGCTGGCATCAACTTGATGGCGGTCACCAGCGAAGGACCCATCAGCGACAAGCTTATCGGCTGCATGAGCCATTCCGTAGCCACTGCCAGGTGCTGATAAACATCAAAAGCCAGCGACTTGGCGTGTCGGCCAAACAAGCGTAAAACAGCGAGTTCGGGGGTCAAATCGACTTCCGGGCTTGCTGTTTTATCTTTTATAGGCTTGCTGCTTACGGAGTTCCAGTATAGAAAGTGTCCATACCCGCCGTCGCGTGATTGCTCACGTGGCAGTGGAGAGCCCACTGGCTTACGTCGCGGGCACCATGTCGGCCAAGACGGCCACAGCGGGCAACACCTCAATCACGTTGGTTGTGCGCTGGCTCATCGCTTTCACCCTTTTGGACGCTCTTCCGTGCAGGTCAATCTTCAAAACGGGTCCGCGGTTTCCTCGTGCGAGGCGGAGAAGGCGGGATTCTCCCGCAGGGCTGCGGGATTCTCCCGCAGGGCTTTCATCATTTCCGAATTCAGCGCCTCGCTGGAAATGCCGTAGCCGTTTACTAGGGTGCCTTTCACGTCGTGCTGGGGCGAGGAAATGGCGTACACCACGGCCTCGTCGCCGGGGTCCGACATACCTTCGAAGCGGTAGTGCTTATCCACCAGAAACTCGTTCGGGTAAAGCTGGAGGGCATCGCCGGGGCCCATCAGGCAGTCGCCCCGCAAGTTGAAGTCGACCGTGTAGCCTTCTTTTTTCAGGTAGTTCAACACCTCGGAAACAGTGGTCATGTGTATCATGATATCGGTCAAAAAGGGTGTAAGCGGGCCAGGGCGGTACCCCGGCCGCTGCGGAATCAGGCCAGTTTGTCTGACGTAACTTTGGCCACTAGGTATTCGCGGTTGAGGGTGGCGATGTTCTCCAGCGTGATGCCCGCCGGGCATTCGGCCGCGCAGGAGCCAATGTTGGAGCAGGCCCCGAAGCCCTCGATGTCCATCTGGGCCACCATGCTTTCGACGCGGGTCTGGCGCTCGGGCTGGCCCTGGGGCAGCAACGAAAAGTGCATTACCTTGGCCCCCACGAAGAGCATGGCCGACGAATTCTTGCATGCCGCCACGCAGGCCCCGCACCCAATGCACTCGGCCGACTCGAACGCCCGCTCGGCCGTGCCTTTATAGATGAGGAGTTCGTTCGCGTCGGGGGCCCCGCCCGTGTTCACGCCCACGTAGCCCCCGGCCTGGATGATGTGGTCGAACGCCGACCGGTCGCAACTCAGGTCTTTATTGAGGGGGAAAGCCGTCGCCCGCCAGGGCTCAATGGTAATGGTTTCGCCATCGGTGAACGAGCGCATGTACAGTTGGCAGGAGGCCGTGTTGAACAACGGGCCGTGGGCGCGGCCGTTGATAAACAGGGAGCACGAACCGCAGATGCCCTCCCGGCAATCGTAGTCGAAGGCCACCGGGTCCTGGCCGGCGTGCAGCAGGCCTTCGTTGAGCACG
Organism: Bacteroidota bacterium; assembly: GCA_030853845.1. Taxonomy (GTDB): domain Bacteria; phylum Bacteroidota; class Bacteroidia; order Cytophagales; family Hymenobacteraceae; genus Hymenobacter. The sequence continues at coordinate 4,276 of JALYUI010000366.1, forward strand.
TCAAGCATTTCCAGGAATGACATTTCCGGGACAATGTCCTTGACTTTGTATTCGACCATCGCTCCCGGAGCCTGCCGGGTTTTCTGCCGCCAGATGCGGAGCGTGAAGCGCAAAAGGGTATTGATGGTAGCAGCCATTTGTCGTTCATTAAAGGGATTCAGGCACGGCTCCATAGTCGTTCAATATAAGCTAATAAGCTTCTATATTTAAGCGGGTTAACTTTGGTTGAAAGTGGGTAAAGCTGGAGTCGGGTGTAAGGCCTGCGGTGTAATTCTTAGACCGGGCGTGAAACCAATCTGGCACCTTGCAAATTTCTGGCCCTCAAAGGGGGCGGTACCATGACGGCCAGCAGGCGGACGCATGATTTTCGTCATGGAAAGTGAACGGGTAAGTGCTATCAACGCTCGCCTGACTGCACTGACGGTAGACCGTTGGCAAGCAGCCTACGACTCCGCGAAACTGCCACGAGCTGCCGTAGCCCAGTTATGGGTAGGGGTGCTTATGTCTACGTACATCGTGCGTGCCCCAAACGCCAACCGGGGCAGTAAGGATGCTTGCGTCCAGGCCGCGCCGCACCCACGGATAATGCTGGGCAGTCGTAAGCCCTCATCCAGTCAATTCGAGGCTTGACGGTGCGCCCCCCCTACTCCACTGCCGTCTAAGGCGGCCGCGTCGGGAAAGGAGGTCGCCAGCAGGCCAGCCGTATGCTGGCGGCGATACCCGCTGGGCGTAATACCGGTTTCCCGCTGAAACTGGCGGGATAGGTGACCCAAAGTGCTGTAGCCAAGCTGGTGTGCAATCCGACCCACCGGCAACGCCGTGCCTACCAGCAGCTGCCGGGCGGCGGCCACGCGTTGCCGGATGACGAAAAGCTCCAAGGTACAGCCCTCGGTGGACGAAAAAGCCCCGCTAAGGAACGCAAAGCGATGTTGCAGCTGAGTGCTGAGATGCCGCGAAAAATGCCCGCTGCGCAGTTTGGCCGGCTCAGTGGCCAGCAATTCAGTAATGGTTGCCTTGACTTGTTCCACGATGCGCTGCTGGGACGAAAGCTGGTCCAGCACCTCGAAGCCTTCGGCCTCCAGGCATTGGCGCAGTAAGGGCCAGTCGATGGCTTCTGTTGCGCCCATCACCTCGATTTCGCCCAGCTCCACGCGCAAGGGCACCAGGCCCAGCTCCACGAGCTGCTCTCGCACCACCAGGATGCATTTAAGGCACACCATGTGCCGGATATAGATGAGCGTAGAAACCATAACAGCAGCGGTTTAAGAGCGGGGGATAAGGAGACTTCCTGGCTGGCGGGGATAGCGCAAAATTTCGGCCGCCCCCCGCTGCGGCCCCATGACTTCGGGCAGACGATTACCTGACGTTGGTCAGGGCCGGAACCTCTGCCATACCGGGGGCACTCAAGCCCGTTTCGGCGTGGTTGGCGCGGTACTGGGCCAGGGCCCGCTGGCCGAGCAGGCGGAACACGACGGGCGTGACGATGATGTCGAGCAGGGTGCTGGAGAGCAGGCCGCCGAGGATGACCACGGCCACCGGGTACAGGATTTCCTTGCCCGCCGCCGACTTGTCGAGCGTGAGCGGTACCAGGGCCAGGGCGGCCACCAGTGCCGTCATCAGCACCGGCACCAGCCGTTCCAGCGAGCCGCGTACAATCATGTGGTCGGAGAAGGCCTCCCCTTCCTTTTCCACGAGGTGGATATAGTGCGAAATCATCATGATGCCGTTGCGCGAGGCGATGCCGGTGAGGGTGATGAAGCCCACCAGCGAGGCAATGCTGAGCGTGCCGCCCGTGAGCAGCACCGCCGCCACCGACCCGATGAGGGCCAGCGGAATGTTGAGCATAATCTGGGCCACCAGCAGCCCCGACTTGAAGTGTGAGTACAGCACCAGGAAGATACCAACGAAGGAGAAGAGGCTCAGCCAGAGAATCTTGCTGCTGGCCGCTTGCTGGCTCTCGAACTGCCCGCCGTAGGTGAGGTAGTAGCCGGTGGGCAGCTTCACCTGCTGCTGAATCTTCTGCTGTACTTCCTTCACCGTCGAGCCTAAATCGCGCCCGGCCACGTTCATGGAGATGGTGATGCGGCGCTGGGTGTTTTCGTGGTTGATGGTGTTCGGGCCGGGCTCGTAGCTGACGTCGGCCACTGCCGATACCGGTACGAAGCCGCCGCCCGGCGTCTCGATGCGGGTATTGCCAATACTGGCCAAATCCTGGCGCTGGCTCTCGGGCAGCTTCACAATCAGGTCGAAGCTTTTCTGGCCGTCGAGGATGCGCGACACCACCGAGCCTTGAAACAGGGTTTCGAGGTCCTGCACTACCTGGCCGCGCTCCAGGCCGTAGGCGTGCAGGGCATCTTCGCGGGGCTTAATCAGCAGCTGGGGCACCTGGACCTGCTTTTCGACCTGCAAGTCGACCACGCCCGGCACGGTGCCGGCAGCAGCGCGTACCTCGTTGGCGTAGCGGCGCAGTTCGAGCAAATCGTTGCCAAAGAGCTTGATGGCCACCTGCGCCCGCACGCCGCTTAGCAAGTGGTCGAGCCGGTGCGAGATGGGCTGGCCGATGTTCACGTTTACCCCGCGCAACACGCTCAACCGCTGGCGGATGTCGGCCAGCACGTCGGCCTTGGGCCGGATGGGCAGCTTAGCCTTTTCCAGCTCCTCCTTGGTTTTGAAGGCTACTTCGATTTCCGAGTTGTTTACGGCTTCGGCGTGCTCGTCGAGCTCGGCGCGGCCGGTGCGGCGGGCGGTGAAGGCCACTTCGGGCACGGCCAGCAGCTGCTGCTCGCCGATGGTGCCGAGCCGGTTCGACTCGGTGAGCGAGGTGCCGGCGGGCGTGGAGAAATTGACCGTGAGCGAGCCTTCGTTGAAGGGCGGCAGAAACTCGGTGCCGAAGAAGGGCACGGTGGCGGCGGCCAGCACAAACAGCAGGCCCGTGACTCCTAAAATCAGACGAGGATGCCGGAAGCCGAAGCTGAGCAGCCGCGTGTCTTTCTTTTTGAGCCAGCGTACCAGGCCGCTGTCCTGCTCGGCGTGCATCTTCATTTTGGGCAGCAGGTAGTAGCAGAGCACCGGCGTGACGGTGAGCGACACGACCAGCGAGGCTATGATGCTGGTAATGTAAGCCACCCCGAGCGGCGCGAAAATGCGCCCTTCAATCCCGGACAGCGCAAACAGCGGCAGGAACACCAGCACCACGATGATGGTGGCGTACACGATGGAGTTGCGCACCTCGGAGCTGGCCTCGTAAATGACCTGCAGGGCCGGCCGTGGGGTGGGCAAATCCCGGTTTTCGCGCAGGCGGCGATGCACGTTTTCCACGTCCACGATGGCATCGTCCACCAACTCGCCGATGGCAATGGCCAGCCCGCCGAGCGTGAGCGTGTTGATGGTGATGCCCGCCGCCTTGAACACCAGCGCCGTAACCAGCAGCGAGAGCGGAATGGCGGTGAGTGAAATAACGGTCGTCCGCACGTTCAGCAGAAAGGCAAACAGCACGATGACGACCAGGATGGCCCCGTCGCGCAGGGCATCCTCCACGTTGGTGAGCGAGTTGCTGATGAACTCCGACTGCCGAAACAGGCGGGTGTTGAAGCTGACATCTTTCGGCAGCGAGGGCTGCAAGTCGGCCAGGGCGGCCTCTACCTGCGTGGTCAAATCCAGGGTGCTCGCGCCTGGCTGCTTCTCCACGCTCAGAATCACGGCGGGGCGGCCGTTCACGCTGCCGTCGCCGCGCTTGAAGCGGGCCCCGAACCGCACGTCGGCCACCTGCTTCACCGTAATGGGCGAGCCTTCGCGGTAGCCCACGATGATGTTCTCAATGTCCGTAACCGAGCGTAGGCGGCCCAGGTTGCGAATCAGCACCTCCGAGCCGTTGCGGTCGAAGAAGTTGCCGGTGGTGTTCAGGTTGGAGCGGCGCAGGGCGTCTTCGAGCTGGTTAATGGTGAGGCCGGTGGCGTTGAGGCGGGCCAGGTTCACCAGCACCTGGTACTGGCGCGAGTCGCCGCCGATGGGGATGACCTGGGCCACGCCGGGAATGCTGAGCAACCGCTGGCGCACGGTGTAGTCGGCCAGCGTGCGCAGGTCGGCGGCCGTGGTGGTGCCCCGACCCGTGTTGCTCAGGCCGATGAGCATAATCTGGCCCATGACCGAGGAAATGGGGCCGAGCACCGGCGTGATGCCGGCCGGCAGCTGCCCGCTCACGGTTTGCAGCTTCTCGGCCACAATCTGGCGGGCCGTGAAAATGTCGGTGCCGTAGTTGAACTCCACGAACACCAGCCCGAGGCCGATGGCCGAGTTGGAGCGCACGGCTTCCACGGCGGTGGCCCCGTTCAGGGCGGTTTCCACGGGGCGGGTCACCAGGGCTTCCACCTCTTCGGGGGCCATGCCCTGGGCTTCGAGGAACACCGTGACGCGGGGCCGGTCCAGGTCAGGCAGCACGTCCACGGGCAGGCCGCGCAGGGTGGTGAAGCCGCCAATGAGCAGGGCGATGGCAAAGGCCAGGGTGAGCAGCCGGTTTTCTAAGGCAAAGCGAATGATGCGGTCAAGCATGGGTTATTGGGGAAGAGCAGGTAAGAAAAGGCGCAGCCCGGTGCCGGGCCGCAGGCTGTCGACGTGCGCCGTGAAGGGCGCGGTGCCGGGGCGCGCGTGCAGGTGCAGGCACGGCGGTTGGGTGCGCCGGGCGGGCGGCAGCAGGAACCCCACCACGTCCAGGGGCTGTTGGGCAAAGCGGCCGTGGGCACCGAGGTCGGCGGCGGCCTGGTCGCGGGGGTGGGCCGTGGGGAAAGCCGGCACGTGCCACCACACCGCCGCCGGCTCGCCCACCAGCCGGAAGGGCACCAGCTGCCGCAAGCTCAGGCCCGCCCGCGCGGCCGCTTCCTGCACAAAGCGGGCGAGCAGCACGGGCGTGGTGACGGTGGGCGGCACCGCTACTGGCTCGCTCCAGCGCCGCACCTGGCTGCGCAGCAACCAAACCGCCCGCCCGTGAAAGCCCGTCGTGGTTTCGGTGGCCCCGTCCGGCCGGTGGCGCGTGGTGAGGGCCACGTTGCCCAGCACCAGGATTTCGCCACCGCCCTCGGCCACCCCCACCGCGTAGAGGGTGGGCCGGGCCGAGAGCGTATCCAGCGTCATGGCCGCCCCGGCATTACCGGGCAGCCGCGCCCGCCGGCGCATCCCCTCCCGAGCGGGTTGGGCCGCCAGGGGCAGCGCCAACCCGAGCCACAAGAGGCCGAGGCCGGCCCCGCCGCGCTGGAGAATGGACGGGAGCCAGGGAAAGCGACGGAATGAAGGGGCGAACATGCGCGGCACAGCCAGGGTTATTTGCGGGCCGAGTTATGGCTGTTGATAATCTGCCAGGTGCCGTCCGGCGACTTGCGCAGCACGGAAGTGGCCACCCCGCGCCGCTTGATGGGCATTTTGGGGTCTTTCTTCAGGCCAATGGTGTAGGTGTAGGTTTCCACCGCGAAGGCGTAGGGGCCGTCCACGGTCACGTCCACTTCGTAGTCGCCGTACTTGAAGGAGCTAAATTCCTTCAGCTCGGGGGCCAGGTGGTGCGCGGCGTAGTGGCGGTAGGTGCCCTCCTTGCTGCCGGTTTCCAGCACCACGGAATTGGGCGCGAAGAGGCGGTCGGTGCCCGTGGTATCGAGTTTTTCCACGGCCTGCTGGTAGCGGGCCAGCACGTGGCGCACGGCTAATTCAGCATCTTCGGCCGGCACGGGCCGGGGAGTGGGCACCGTTTGCGCCGTGCCGGGCCGCGTGCCGAGGGCAAAAGCCAGCATTATCAAAAAGAGAGCTTTCATGAGCAGGATGCTTATTGGTTCAGGTACACGGACTTGAGCTGGTAGGTATTCTCGGTGACGACCCGCTCGCCCGCTTCCAGGCCGCCGAGGATGACGGTGCGCTGGTCGTCGGCCGGGCCGGGCTGCACGAAGCGCAGCTTGAAGACTTCGGGGCTGGTGTGCACGAACACGGCGGGCTTGCCGCCCACGTCGGTCACGGCCGCCGTGGGCACGGCCAGCTGGGGCTTGCCGGCGCGGTCCTGCACCCGCACGTTCACGCTCTGGCCGGGCCGCAGGGCCGAGCCGCCGGCCACGTCGAGCACCAGCTGACGGGCTTGGTTCACGGGGTTCACCACGTTGCTGAACGAGACCAGCCGGGCCGGGGCGCGGCTTTCGCCCTGCAGGCCTTCCACCACGAAGCGGCTGGCCGGCGTCACTTGGTCGAGGTCGGCGGCGAACACCTGGGCCGTCACGGAGAGCTTGCCGGGGTTGATGATGGTGAGCAGCTGCTGGCCCGCGCTCACCTGCTGGCCCACGGCGAGGGTGAACACGTCGACGATGCCGCTGATGGGGGCCGTGAGCGACACCCGCCGCTGCCGGGCCTGGCCGTTGAGGATGCCGGCGTTCTGGCGGGCCTGGCGCAGGCGCAGCTCGGCGGCCACCACGTCCTTGCGGGCGGCGATGTCGGCGATGGTTTGCAGGCGGGCGTAGTCCTGCTGGGCGGCGCGCAGCTCGGCCTGGGCGTTGGCCGTGCCGGTGCTCAGGCCGATTTGAGCCGGCGCGTCCAGCGTCTGGTCGAGCACGGCCAGCACCTGACCGGCGCGCACCGTTTGGCCCACGCGCACGTTGAGGCTCACCAGCCGGCCGGGCTGCGGGGCCACCAGTTCGCCCTGCCCGCCGGGGGCCGCTGAAACGATGCCGAGCAGGGTGCGCCGGGTAGTAAGCGAGTCGGTGCGCACGAGCTGGGTGCGCACCGTGAACAGAAACTGGCTTTCCTTGGGCAGGAAAACCTCGTCGGTGCTGGCTCCCGTGCTGGCTTTGGCGGGTTCGTCGTGCCCGGGGTGGGCCTGCACGAGGCGGGGCGGGGGCAGCAGCGTGGTCAGCACGGCCGTCAGCACGGCAGCCGCCGTCAGGAGTTTGGAGGTCGTTTTCATTTGTAGGCGGGGGTTTGAGCAGGGACTTCGGACGCAGGCCGACGGCGGCGGATGAGCAGGGCCGCCGCCGCCACGCCCAACAGAAAGGTGCCGAGCAGCAGCAGGCCGGTTTTCCAGGTCAGCCAGGGCTGGGCCGTGGTAGCCGGGGCCGCCGCTACGGGCAGCTCCTTGACCACCACCAGGCCTTCGAGCAGCAGCAAATCGGCCCGGTCGCCGGCCACCACTTGCACGGTCATGCTGTAGGGCTTTTTGGCCGGAAAGGTGGTTTCGACCAGGTATTCACCCGGCCCCTTCTCGGTGGTTTCAAACTTGAGCTTGGGGTCTTCGGGCGAAGTAAAAATGAACTTGGCCCCCTTGATGGGCGCGTTGGTGGCGAAGTCGGACAGGAACAGGCGCATGTCGGCGTCGGCCCCCGGCTTGAGCGGGGCGTAGCGCAGCAGCACCTCAAATTGCTCGGAAGTGGCCACGGCGCTGAACGTGGTGGCCCCAGTTGGCATGGCGGTTTTGGCATCGCCGTGGTCTTCGCCGCCGTGGGCCAGGGCGGCGGTGGCCATTAACAAGGGCCAGAGCAGCAGGAACAGGGTCTTTCTCATTGTCCGCGGAGGTAGTTAAGTTCGATGAGGGCCTGGCTGTAATCCCGGATGGTGGCCAGGTAAGCATTCTGAATGGTAAAGGCCTGGTTCAGGCTCTGGATGAGCACCAGGTAGCTGATTTCGCCGGCCCGGAACAGGCGCTGCGACTGGCTGATGATGGCCGTGGATTGCGGCAGGCCGGTTTGCTCGTAGTAGGCCAGCGAGGCCGAAAACTTGCGCGTGTTGGCCAGCCGCTGCTGGTACTGCGTGCCCAATTCCAGGCGCTGCACCTGCACCTGGGCCTGGGCCACGTTGGCGCGGGCGGTGGCCGCCTGCAGCTGCGCGCGGTAGGTCCAGAAATACAGCGGCACCGACACGCCGAACTGCAGGCGGTACCGGTAGGGCGAGTCGGCCAGGCCCTGGTTCTGGTAGCCCACGGTCAGGGCCGGGTTGCGCCGGGCCCGCACCAGGCCGATGCCCGACTGGCTCAGCGCCACGTTTTGGGCGGCGTAGGCCAGCGTGGGGCTGGCGGCCACGGCAACGCTGTCTTCCGTGGGCAGGCCGGCGAGCAGCGC
>JALYUI010000364.1 GCA_030853845.1 Bacteroidota bacterium
GCACCAGCCTCCAAGCCTACTCGTTTGCGGACCCAACCGCCGGGGCCGGCGCTTATTACTACCGCCTGAAGCAGGTTGACGTGGATGGGGAGTTTGCTTTCTCGCCCGCCGTGGCGCTGGCGGCGCAGGCGTCTGGCGCAGGCCCACTGCTGAGCAGCGTGTACCCCAATCCTTTTGTCGCCGAGCTCAACCTGGAGCTACTTGATAAGCCAACGGGCAGCGTCGCCCTGACCTTAGTTGATACGCAGGGCCGGCGGGTATGGGCCACGGCTACCACGGCCAGCTCCCGGCAGCTACGGGTGGAGATGCCGCCCACCCTGGCGCGCGGCACCTACCTGCTCACGGTGCGGGCCAACGGCCAGCAGGCTACCCGCCAGGTGGTAAAAGAATAAGGCGGGTCGGCCAAGCCGGGGCCGATGGGTGAAAACCTCGGGTTCCGGCTACTTTTGGGGCGGGGCCGGGCCGGAGCGGATGATTGTGCCGGAGCGGCCCCCGCCTTTCCCTTGCCGGCTTGAACGACTTATTCAACCTTTTCCGCTATACCACGCTGGCTGGCTACCAGTGGCAGCAGCCGCAGCTGTTGCTGTTGGGGCTGGCCGTGCCGCTGCTATTCATCCTGCGCTGGCTGCTCGCCCGGCAGCGCCCCCAGCTTACGGTGGCCCTGCCGCCCGGCCCGGCCCCGCATGACCTTACGGCCGCCCTGCGCCTGCTGCCCGATGTGGTGCTGGCCCTGGCCATGAGCTTTGCCATTGTGGCCCTGGCCCGCCCCCAACGCACCGACGAGCGCCTGGAGCAGTCGGGCCGTGGCATCGACATTGTGCTGGCGCTCGACATTTCGGGCTCGATGATGATTCAGGACCTCAAGCCCAGCCGCCTGGCCGCCGCCCGGCGCATTGCCACCGATTTCGTGAATACCCGCGTGGGCGACCGCCTCGGCCTGGTGGCCTTTGCCGGCGCAGCCTACTCGCTGGCCCCCCTCACCACCGACTACGACCTGCTGCGTGAAGACCTCGCCAGCCTGCGCCCGGGCCTGATTAAAGAAGACGGCACGGCCATCGGCACCGCGTTGGGTGTAGCCGTGAACCGTCTGCGCGAGTCCACGGCCCGCTCGCGGGTTTGCATCCTGCTCTCCGACGGCGAAAGCAATGCCGGCAGCCTCGACCCGCTGCTGGCCGCCCAGCTGGCCCACGCCTTCGGCATCCGCCTCTACACCATCGGGCTGGGGCAGGATGGCTTCGTGCCCTACGACCAGGACTCGCTGGGCCACACCCGCTACGTGCAAACCCGCCTCGACGAAACCACCATGCGCCAGCTGGCCGGCGCGGCCGACGGCCGCTTCTTCCGGGCCACCGACACGGCCGGCCTGCGCGAGATTTTCGCCCAGATTAACCGCCTCGAAAAATCCGAAATCAAACAGTACCGCTACCGTAACACCACCGACCTTTACCGTCCCTACCTCTGGCTCAGTATCGCGCTTTGGCTGCTTTGGCTGCTGCTGAAAAGCTCGTTTCTGAGCAACCCGCTGGAAGATTGAAAATCATTTAACATTTATCAATTAACAGTGAACAGTTGTTCTACAGTCGCTTGTGGGGGGTCTTGCTGTTTTATTTGGCGGCCTGACCACCGGAAAAGTTGAAAATGCAAGTGTGAAGCCGGCGGTAAGCTGCTAAATGTTAAATGATAATTGTTAAATGACTAGCTCCATTGCCGATAACATTCACCGCATCGAAGCTGAGCTGGCCGGCACGGCTGCCCGCCTGGTAGTCGTGACGAAAACCCACCCCGTCGAGAAGCTACAGGAGGCCTACGCGGCCGGAGCCCGGCGGTTTGGCGAAAACCGGCCCCAGGAAATGGCCGCCAAGCAGCCCCAGCTGCCCGCCGACGTGGCGTGGCACCTCATCGGCCAACTGCAAAGCAACAAGGTGAAGCTGCTTGCTCCCTTCGTGCACACCATTCAGAGCATCGACAGTGGCAAACTGCTGCGCGAAATCAATAAGCAGGCTGCCGCCCACGGCCGCGTTATCGAGGGCCTGCTGCAATTCCACATTGCGCGAGAGGAAACCAAGTCGGGCCTTTCGCTGGCCGAAGCGGAGGAAATGCTGGCCGCGCCCGACTTCGCCCAGCTTACCAACGTGCGCCTGACGGGCGTGATGGGCATTGCCACCTTCACCGACGACGAGGCACAGGTGCGACGCGAGTTTGGGCAGCTTCACGGCATTTTTCAGCAGCTAAAAGCCGCATATTTTGCCGAAGACCCAGCTTTTTGCGAAATCTCGATGGGCATGAGCGGCGACTACCTGCTGGCCGTGGCCGAAGGCAGCACGCTGGTGCGGGTGGGCAGCGCCATTTTTGGGGATAGGGGTTAAGGGATAGAGTCGGTCGGGCTCTGCGAACCGCTGCGTATTCTGCAGTGCCCGTTGCGGGCACCGGCGGTAAAAATATTGCAAGCGCGGCCGTAGAAATTCTCCTATCTTCCGCCCACTGTTCGCCCTCGCTTTCGCCCATGCCCGCCACTACTGCGTCTTCGCCGCCCCCACCGGCTATTGCTGCCAACCAGCACATCTACGACGACTTTTTTCGCGAAGAATTCACCCAGACGCTCGACGACAACATTCTGCAGTTGCTCGACCGCGTGTGGTTTCGTTCCGAGCTGGTGGGCTGGGACGACTTTCCGCAGCGCAACAACCCCGACCGGCCGCTGATTTTCGCCAGCAACCACTCGGGTATGGCTTTTCCCTGGGATGCCATCGTGGCCCTTTCGCACCTGTGGCGGCACCTGCTGCGCACCCGAGGCTCGCTGCACGATTTGCCCCGCCCGCTCTCGGCCCCGCTGCTCTCGCAAACGGCCCTGATGAACCCCTACCTGGTAAAAGAATTCTGGAAGAAATGCGGCAGTGTGGATGCCACGACCCTGAATTTCGAAACCATGATGTACTATCAGGACCACAACCTGATGCTGTACCCCGAGGGTGTGCCCGGCATCGGCAAGGGCTTCAACCGCAAGTATGAGTTGCAGCGCCTGGCCACCAGCATGGTGCGCCTCAGCCTCCAGCACGGCACCGACATCGTCCCGTTCTACACCATCAACGCCGAATACCTCAACCCCTACGCTTATAGCTGGGACGGGATAAATAACCTGACCAAGAAAATCGGCATTCCATTTCTGCCCCTCACGCTGCTGCTGGTGCTGGTTATTATTCAGCCCTGGGCCTTTTACCTGGCCTTTCCGGCCAAGCTCACCTTCGTGCTGGGCCAGCGCATCCGCCCCTCCGACCTCACCAACAAAACCGTGGATGAGCTCACCCGCGACGAATACCTGGACCTTAGTGAACAGATTCGGCAGAAAATGCAGGCGGAAATGGACGTGGCCGTGAAAAACTACGGCCAGCAGCCCTACCAATGGGGCGAATTGTGGCAGCGCATCAGGGAGAACTGGCGCTACTTCCCGTTCTTCCTGCCCTTCGCCTGGCCGGCGCTGTTCTCCGAGTTCGAGCGCCGCTACGTGAAGAACGGAGAGCGCAAATTCGACCTCAAGCTCGACCGGCCCGGGGCCTGGCTGCGTATGCTCTGGCGTAACCCGATTACGCTGGCCTACTTTATCCCGGTGCTCGGCTGGATTCCGCTGGCCATTAAAGGGTATCGGGGCAATAAGCTCGGGCAAAAACCGTAGCTTTTGCGTTTAGTTGAAACCGAAAATAAGACGTCAGAAAATAGAGCGTCATCTCCGCTTGATGCGCGGAATGCTCCGCATGACGTTCTGCTCGTACGCTACTTCTGCCGCCGCACTCCCTGCTCCCCCAATCCCACCCGATGCCCTCATTTCAACACCTGCTGCTCAAGCAGTTTCTCGTCGCGGCGGCGGTTCCGCTGGCCCGCCGCAAGCCCAGCGTGGGTGCCATTCGCCTGGCCATGGAAGCCGGGGCCCTGTTCCAGTTCATGCCCTGGAAGGTGAACCTGGAAAGCTTCCGGCTCGATAAGCGTCTGGAGGCCGAGTGGCTGCGGCCCCGCGAGGCCCACCCCACGCGGGTGCTGCTCTACCTGCATGGCGGCGGCTACGTACTCGGCTCACTGAATACCCACCGCAGCCTGGTAGGCAGCCTGGCCCTGCGCACCGGTCTCAATGTGCTTACCATCAACTATCGTAAGGCCCCCGACCACCCGTTTCCGGCTGCCCTCGACGATGCCTTACGGGCCTACCGCTGGCTGCTGCGCCAGGGCCACCAGCCCCACGACATCGTGGTGGGTGGCGACTCGGCCGGGGGTGGGCTGGCCCTGGCCCTGCTGCTGACCCTGCGCGATGCCGGCGAGCCCCTGCCCGCCGCCGGCGTCGGCCTCTCGCCCTGGACCGACCTGAACCTACCCACCGCCGCCTTGCGCCGCGTGGCCCGCGAAGAAGCTCTCCTGCTCGAAGCCCTGCAAATGCGCACCTGGGGTGGCCTCTACGCCCACAAAACGCCACTTTCGCACCCGCTGCTCTCACCCGCCCGGGCCGACCTGCACGGCCTGCCGCCGCTGCTCATCCAGATTTCGACAGCCGAAGTGCTCTACGACGATGTGCTGCGTTTTGCCGAAAAGGCCCGCGCGGCGGGTGTGCCGGTCACCGTGCAGCCCTTCGAAGGACTGGTGCATTGGTGGCACCTGTTCTGGCGGGTGGTGCCCGAAGCCCGGCAGGCCCTCGACCAGGTGGCCGAATTTCTGACCGACTTGTGGGCGGTGCCGGTGGCCCGGCCCGTGGTGCTGGCCGGCGGCGAGCGGCGAGCGGCCGCCCGGCGCCGGGCTGCGTAGGCTGGGGGATAAGTGGTTACCAACTGTAGCCGGTAACAAAGCGAAATATTAGCGCAATCAAAAAAATAAATTCTCTTTTTGATGATTTTGAGCCACTTTTCAAACAATCTGGCGTACACGGCTCATCAATATTGCCGATGCGTCGTAGGTTTGTACTGAAATTAGTCGGCTTGCATACTATTTTGGTTTCGCAACGGCCTTACTCCCAATAGATTCCCTTTTTTACTTTCACCAAAAACCCGTTTCGTCACCATGGAAGATTTGTTCAAGAAGTTCGTGAATGCTGGCGTGGGCTACATTGCCCAGGGCAGCAAATCCATTCAAGCCACCATCGACAAGCTGGTTAAAGACAGCAAGATGACCGAGAAGGAAGGCCAGAAGATTGTGAATGAGCTGTTGAAAAGCGGCGAAACCAAGCGCGCCGAGCTCGAAAAGCAGTTTCAGGGCCTGGCCGACCGGGTGAAAAGCACCGTGGGCCTCGGCGACGACAAGCCCACCAAAGGCAAGGGCGGTGCCAAGAAGCCCGCCGCCAAAGCCGCTGCCAAGCCCGCCGCCAAAGCCGCCAGCGTGGTGAACTCGGCCCGTAGCAGCGCCAACCAGGCCGCCAGCAAGGCCGCCGGAGCCGTGAAAAACGTGGCCGACCGCGTGAGCGCCGCCGCCGGCAGTGCCCAGAAAACCACTGCGGCAATGGCCGCTAGTGCTTCGAAAGCCGCCGCGAAACCTGCGGCCAAGCCCGCCGCTAAACCGGCAGCCAAGTCGTCGGCCAAGCCCGCTACGAAAACTGCCGCCAAACCCGCAGCAAAGCCGGCTGCCAAGCCCGCTACGAAACCCGCCGCCAAGCCCGCTACTTCCACCGCCGCCCCGGTTTCGGGAAGCAGCGAAAGCAAGTAATAACCTGCTTTTATAGCGTTGAAAAACCTCGTTTGCCCGGTGCAAACGAGGTTTTTTAGTGTAAAATGCGGTGCTTGCCCGCCCTTCCATGCCGTTGCTACGCCGGCAACATCTGCGAAATCATTTTAATCTACGTAATTCTGCGGTTCAAATCAGCGGTTGATGTTTAAAAATACGATTTCCAACCTGGCCCGCATTCGGGAGGTGGCCGAGGTGCTGCTGCGCTACGGCTTCGAAGACGTGGTGACGAATACGTCGCTGCGCCGCCTCGTGAGTCAGAGCCGGCGGCTGAGCTGGCAGCGGGCCGACCGCCAGGTGTTCGAAACCACGCGCTGGGAGCGGGTGCGCCTGATTATTGAGGAGCTGGGGCCGACGTTCATCAAGCTGGCCCAAGCCATGAGCAACCGGGCCGACCTGCTGCCCGAGGCGCTTATTGACGAGTTTGAGAAGCTGCAAAGCAACGTGCCGCCGTTTGAGACGGCCCTGGCGCGGCAGATAATTGAGGAGGAGCTGGGCCGGCCAATCGCGGAGGTATTCGACGAATTCGACGACGTGCCGATTGGCTCGGCCAGCATCGGGCAGGTGCACAAGGCCCGGCTGCTCACGGGCGAGGACGTGGTGGTGAAGGTGCAGCGCCCCGGGGTGCGCGAAAAGGTGCGCTCGGACCTGGCCCTGCTGCACGAGCTGGTGCGGATTACGGCCGGCTTTCTGCAAAAGCAGGGCCTCGCCAACCCCCAGGACATCGTGGATGCCTTCGAGCGTAGCATGAGCAAGGAGCTGGACTACACGGCCGAGGCTCGCTCAATGGAGCAGTTTCGCAAGCTTTATGAGGCCTACACCACGTTCTACGTGCCCAAGCCTTACCGCGAGCTGAGCACCACGCGCATCTTGGTGATTGAGTTCGTGAGCGGCTGCAAGATTACCGATAAGGCCCAACTGCTGGAATGGGGCCTGGACCCCGCCACGGTGGCCGAAAACGGCATGGACATTTACCTGACCCAGATTTTTGAGTTCGGTATATTCCACGCCGACCCGCACCCGGGCAACGTGCTGGTGCGGTCCGATGGCAGTATCGTGCTCATCGACTTTGGCATGGTGGGCCGCCTCACCAAGCAGCAGAAATATGCCTTTGCCGGCGTATTTATCGGTATGGCGCGACAGGATGCCCGCAGCATGGCCCTGAATTTCCGCCGCTTGGCCATTACGTCCGAAATCCCGGACATGCGCGCTTTTGAGGCGGACCTCAGCCAGCTGATTGAGGATTTCGCCATGCTCGACGTGAAGGAGATGAGCATGAGCGACCTGGCCGACGCGCTCCAGGGCATCATCTACACCTACAAATTGCAGGTGCCGGGCGCGGTGTTTCTCATTTTGCGGGCACTGGTCATTCTGGAAGGCATCGGCAAGGTGCTGCACCCGAATTTCAACACCTTCGAATTTGTTCGTCCCTACGGTGCTAAAATTATCAAAGAGCAGTATTCGCGGCAAAACCTGCTGAGTGAGGCCGAATACACCGGCACCCAGCTGCTGGCCCTGTTGCAAACCCTGCCGGCCGATATCCGCCAGATTGTGCGCAAAATCAGCAAGGGCGAGTTGCGGCTGAAGTTCGAGCTGGTGGGCTACAACACGCTGCTGCGCAAGGCCGACCAGCTCGTGAGCCGCACGATTCTGGCCCTGCTGGGCGTGGGCGGGCTGCTGTTTTCGGGGCTTACGCTGCTGGGGCGCTACTCGCCCGACATGCCCTACCACCGCGGCGTGCCCGAAATAACCTGGTGGAGCCTCGGGGCCACCGGCTTCCTGCTGCTGCTGCTGCTGCTGCTGGGCACGGGGCGTAAGGAAAAGCTGTAGCGCGAAGTTTCACGAAGTGAAAAAGGGAAGTCTTGCAAAGTTTGACGTTCGGCCAGACTTTGCGAACTTCCCTTTTTCAACTTTGCGAAACTCTGCGTTAAAGGCGTTTGCCGAACCGGCTGTTCAACCCCGACCTTTGCGGGCAGCGGGCTGGGTTTTCGTCCGTTCGATGGCATGTCTGGTTCGTTGTTTGGTCGCGCGGTTGTTGGTTTTTGGTTGATTGTGAACGGCCTGCGGCCCTTTGCGGGCCAGGCCCAGGTGCTGCGCGAAGCCAGCCTGCGCACCGATACGGCCACCTACCTCCTGAGCCGCAATACCGTGGCCCAGCCCGGCGGCCCGGCCCTGTACTTCTGGTTCCGGCGCGACGATGAAACGCTGGAGCTGCGCCTGTATCCGGCCAACGCGGCCAACCCGCGCCCGCTGCACCTGCGCCGCAGCCCCGATTATCAGCAGCTCGATACGCTGAGTAGGGAATTTGATGGTGGATTCCGCACCCGGCTGAGATTCCAGAACCTAACCAGCAGCCGCTTTCTGCGGCTGGTGGTGGAGCAGGCGGCCGACTCAGCTGGGCGGGCTCCGGTGCAGCAAATAGTGCCGCTGTTGCCATTGGCGCGCACTTCGGTCGAGCTGCGGGTGGCCGATAACGAGCTGTTCGTGGGCGAGGAAAAGGTGTTTGAGCTCACCAGCTCGAACCCGCGCAACGTGCACGCCACCGGAGAATGGGTGCGGGGTTCCGATTTCGACTCCCGGCTGGTGGCCGAAGCCAACGGTGTCCTGCGCCTGCACGTGCTGCCCAATCAGTTAGGGGCGCGCAGCCTCACGTTGCGCCTGCAAACCGAGCGCCCCACGCTGGGGCCGGGTGGCCGCCTGAACTACCAGCTGCCGGTGCTGCGGCAGGATTTCAGCGTGAAGGCCAGCCGCCTGCGCTTCCTCTCGCCCGACAAGCGCAGCGTCACCCTCGACGACAACAGCCGCCGCAAAGGGGTGGAGCTGATTCTGGACAACGGCCGCTTTTTCGAGCTGCACCGCACCTACCGCATCGAAGACCAGGAGGAGCCCGGCGGCGAGCTGATTGGCGACCTGTTCGTGCGCCAGTTTCTGAGCAACGACCGGGTGCTGTGCCTGCTACGCCCCTACAACACCCACCGCCAGACGGAGGGCTACCTCTATATCAAGGAGGCCGACGTAGCCCGCTACCTCACTAACCTCGACATCACGCCCCAGGCCGTGATTCGGAACGTGCAGGTGCTGCACCGGGGCGGCGACTGGAGCCCGGGCCTGAGCGTGAGCCCCGGCGAAACCGTGGATGTGCGCCTCGAAGGGGAGGGGCTGCTAAAGGCCCGCGTGGTGTTTGAGGATTTAGCCGTCATTCCATCCGACTCGTCGGTACGTACCGATGCGCGGCTGGTGTACCGGGTGCGCGTGCCGGTGAGCTACGACAAGCGCAAAGTCACCATTTTCAACGCCGGGCAGCCCACGGGCTATGCCCTGACCATCAAGGAATTTCAGCGGCCGCACACGCTCGATTTTGTGTCGGTTTCGTACGGCGCAGGGGCGCGGCCCATCACCCGGCTCAATGGGCCGGTGCTCTACGACGGGATTATACGCGACGTCACGTTTCAGTTCAACCCCAATGCCATTGATGAGCGGGAGCAGCTCTACGGCAAGCAGTTTCAGAGCTTCGAAATCCGCGCTCTTAACAGCAAGGGCGAGCTGGTGGAGCAGCGCAACGTCGACAACGTGGTGATTTGCCCCGGCGACCAGTCGGCCCGCGCCGCCTTTTACCAGGACAAGCAGTGCCGCACCGACCCGCTGAGCCTGAACGCTCTGCTCAGCCGCAAAACCTACGACCTCGACGAATGGAGCCGCATCGTCGTCACGGTGAAGCACCAAAGCAGCCAGTACGCCGAGCCCGGCTATACCCAGACGGTGGAGCTGGTGCTGAAGCGCCGCTACAAATTCGACATTGACGTGAGCTTTCCGGCTGGCTTGCTCACCCGCAAGCAGGGCGACTCGGGCTTTGGCGACCTGGGCGGTATTTCGCTGGCCACGCTGGCGCAGTTCAGCTTTTACAGTCCCAACAAAATCAACCGCCTGCGGCCTTATAAAATCGGGGCTGGCTTCGTGGCCCTCAACGCCTTCAACCTGGGTAGCAGCAGCACCGGGCGCGATTTGGGCGTGGTGATACTCGGCTCAGTGTACCCCACGCGGCGCGAGGCCAAGTTCACGTTTCCGCTGTATTTGGGCGGCGGGTTTCTGCTGGGCACCCAGCGGTGGTTTTACATGCTGGGGCCAGGCATCGGGGTGCGCCTCTGACGCGCAAGGTTTCGCGAAGTGAAAAAG
>JALYUI010000397.1 GCA_030853845.1 Bacteroidota bacterium
CCATTCCCCTGGCCGCCGTGAGCCTGGGCGTGAACAGCACCAACGTCATCATGATTCTGGGCATCGGCCTGAGCATGGGGGCCGTGCCGCTGGTGGCCGCCGCCGATGGCCGCCGCGACCCGGCCGACCTGGCCCGCCTGCTGGTATCGTCGGTGGGCCTGAGCGTGGTGGCCGGGCTGGCGCTGGCCGGGCTGGGGCAGCTGGTGCCCGCGCTGCTGCATTATCTGGGCCAGCCACCGGCCGTGGAGGCATTGGCGGCCCCGTGGGTGCGCGTCATCACCTGGTCGTTTTTGCCCTTGATGATTTTTCAGGGTTTCCGTGAGTTTGCCGAGGGGCTGGGGCTCACGCGGCAGGCCATGTGGCTGTCGCTGGGCGGCAACCTGGTGAATGCGGCCCTGTGCTACGCGCTGGTGTTCGGGCACGGCGGCGCACCGGCCCTGGGCATGGTGGGCTCGGCCTGGGCCACCCTGGCCGCCCGCTGGCTCATGGCCGCGCTCATGGCTGCCTACGTGCTGCTCTCGCCCCGCCTGCGCGAAGTGCGCGCGGCCATTATCAGCTGGTGGCCCGATGCCGCCACCCTGCGCCGGCTGTTTGACCTCGGCGCGCCTATTGGCGTGCAAATGGCTTTTGAAGTGGGTGCGTTTGCCACGGCTGCCATTTTCATCGGCTGGCTGGGGGCGGTGCCGCTGGCGGCGCACCAGGTGGCCATCAACCTGGCTTCGATGACTTACATGGCGGCCAGCGGCATCGCGGCGGCGGCCACTATTCGGGTGGGCCGGCTATCCGGCAGTGGCGAGTTGGCCGAAGCCCGGCAGGCGGGCTTTGCCGCCTATGTGCTCGGGTTTGCCTTCATGGGCTGCATGGGGCTGCTGTTCATCGTGAGCCGCCACGCTGCCCCACTACTCTACAGCCACGACCCCGCCGTGGTGGCCCAGGCGGCCACGCTGCTGCTCATTGCGGCCCTGTTTCAGGTGTCCGACGGCTTGCAGGTGGTGGGGCTGGGGGCCTTGCGCGGCTTGGGCGACGTGAAGGTGCCCTCGGTGGTGGCCCTGCTGGCTTACTGGGCCGTGGCCCTGCCCCTGAGCTACTGGCTGGGCTTCGGGCTGCACCTGGGCGCGCCCGGCGTGTGGGCGGGCCTGCTCGCCGGCCTCAGCATCGTGGCTGGGGTACTGCTGCTGCGCTTCCGCCGCGAAACCAGCCCCGGCTTCGTTCTGCCCCAGCCCGAGGCCGATACTTTGCTGACCTACTGACAGCCTCAGCTACGTAAGCTGCCAGCCCCAGGCCAGGTAGCGTGGCCATTGCGGAATGGTTTTTGAAACCGGCCCGCGCCGTGGCTTTGCCCACACTCGCCCCTCACTTTTTTGCGCTATGAACTTACTATTGACTCCGCTGCTGCTAGTTAGCACGCTTTTTCAAACGCCCAGCGGCCAGCCGCGCCCCAGCAAGGCCGCCGCCCCGGCCGGCCAGGCCCCGGCCACCAAGTCCGCAGTGGCCCTGGTTCCGTGGTCGGCCACCCGCCGCCTCACGATGGCCGATTTCCAGGGCCGTGCTCCGCTCAGCGACCCGTTGGCCTCGTCTACTTCTTCCAACATCAAGGCCGATGCCGCTTGCAAGGACTACGTGTTCAGCAGCACGGTAGCGGCCACGTTCGACCCCGCTACCTCGTGGTTTCGCAACCCCCTGACCGCTTCCGAGGCCCTGCTGCGCCACGAGCAGCTGCATTTCGACATCACGGAGGTGTACGCCCGCATCATGCGCCAGAAGCTGAACCTGTTCGCGGCCCGCGCCAACTGCGACAAGCTCCAGCCGGCCTTCAACAACGTGACCAAGCTGGTGTATGCCGAATGGGACCGGGAACAGAACCGCTACGACCAGGAAACCAACCACGGCCTGAACGCCGTGCGCCAGGCCTACTGGGAAAAGCAAACCGCCACCCGGCTCGAGCAGTACAAAGCCTTCGCGCAGCAATAGCCTTGCCGATGAGCCAGCCCCTGACCTGGGAAGAGTTTGCGCGCGTAGAGCTGCGCGTGGGTACCATCCGGGAAGCCCACCCGTTTCCGGAAGCCCGCCGGCCCGCCTACCAGCTGCTCATCGATTTCGGCCCCGAAATCGGCCTGCGCAAATCGAGCGCTCAGATTACGCACCACTATACCCTGGCCGAGCTGCCCGGCCGCCAGGTGCTGGCCGTGGTCAACTTCCCCCCGAAGCAGATTGGTAAGTTTCGCTCCGAAGTGCTGGTAACCGGCTTCGCCGATGCCGACGGCCACATTGTGCTGGCCGGGGTGCCGCAGCCCGTGCCCAACGGCCAGCGGCTTATTTGAAGGTGAAGGAAAAAAGAACGTCATGCTGAGTTTGCCGAAGCATCTCTACCGCGT
Source organism: Bacteroidota bacterium (assembly GCA_030853845.1). Lineage (GTDB taxonomy): Bacteria > Bacteroidota > Bacteroidia > Cytophagales > Hymenobacteraceae > Hymenobacter. The sequence continues at coordinate 2,376 of JALYUI010000397.1, forward strand.
AAGTAAATCAGAC
>JALYUI010000417.1 GCA_030853845.1 Bacteroidota bacterium
CCGCCTGGCGGGACCAGCCGCTGGCCCGGCGCGGGTTTTTGCGGGTTACGGCCGCTTCGGCCGCCACCGTGGCCCTGATAACCGCCGGCTGCGGCACCGATACGCCCACGCCGGTTGCCCCCGACCCTTTCCTGCTGAACCTGCCCGCCCAGGATAATGGCCTGCTGTACTACGTGTACCTGCTGGCAATTGCCAAGGCCGCCCTCTATCAGAAGGTCGTCGACGCGCCCGCATCGGACCTGACGGCGACCGACCGCACGCTGCTGGCCCACATGCGCGACCACGAAGTGATTTACCGCGAGCTGTGGCGCTACCTCATCAACCCGGACCGCACCCAAGTGCTGTTCCCAACCGACTTTGCGGTTAATCTGAGCTCGCTTAATCTCACGACCCGCGCCGGCGTGCTGGCGGCGGCCAAAACGTTTGAAGACCTGACGGCGGCGGCCTACCCGCCCATCCTCTCGCTCGTAGCCAACACCTACTACCAGACCCTGATGCGCCGGGTGGCCTCGGCGCAGGCGCGCACGTCGGCGTCCGTGCGCGACCTGCTGGCCCCCGGCTCGTTTGCCGATGCCGACGTGGTTGGCCCCGACGGCCTGCAGATTACCCAAACCCCTACCCAGGTGAACACCGTGCTGGCGCCCTATTTCGCGCCCTACGTGGTTTCCGTGGCCAACCTGCCCATTCCCGTATGAAGCTGATATCTCTGCTCGACCAGTTGGCCGCCACGCCGGCTTCGTCGGCCCCGGCCCCGCGCCGGGCCTTGCTGGCGCACCTGGGCCGCACGGTAGCGGCCGCCCTGCCGCTGGGCCTGGGCGCGGCTACGGCCACGGCGGCCCCCGCCACCACCTACGACAACTTGTTGCAGCTGCTGCTGCTCGAACGTCTGCAGGCGGCCCTCTACGTGCGGGCGCTGGCGGTCCCGGGCCTCATCCCGGCGGCCCAAACGGCCGACTTTCAGCTGCTGCGCGCGCAGCAGGACCAGCACGTACAGTTCCTGAACAACTCGCTGCAAACGGCGGGTGCCCTGGTGCCGGCCGTGCCCACGTTCGATTTCAGCGGGCAGCACGGCGTGAGCAGCAACCCGGTGCTTTTCCCTAGCGTGCTCAGCGACTACGACAGCTTCCTGGCCCTGGCCCAGCAGCTCGAAGACCTGGGCGTGCGCCTCTATAAAACCCACGCCAGCAGCATCACCTCCGACGTACTGCTGGCCACGGCCCTCTGGCGCCTGCAAGCCACCGAGGCCCGCCACGCAGCCCACCTGCGCGGGCTGCGCCGCAACCGGGGAGCCGTGGTGCTGCCCTGGCCGAGCACCGACGATGTCGCCATTGCCCGCGCCGGCGCGGCCCTGGCCCTGACCACGGCCGCCACCGGGGGCGAAGAAAATTCGGTACAGGGCGTTTCGGCCGGGGTTAGTGTGCCGTTTAGCGACCTGCTGCTCATCCGCGACAACACGGCCGTGCACGACCCCTCGCTGCCCGAAGCATTCGACGAGCCCGTGAGCGCCACCACGGCGCAAACCGCCCTGAATTTGTTCGTCTAGCCGACTGGTGCAACATTTCGGCATTTTCCCGCAAAAAGAGTGGCCCAGGCCGCTCTTTTTGCGTATCGGGCAGCCGGAAGCCAATTAGGGCAAAGGTTTGCGCCGGTGCTGCCTTTTGTTGGTTGTATCTTTCTTATGCCCAACACGACGGCCACCCTTTACCGCCGCGCCGGGCTGTTATTTATTCTTTTCCCTCGGTTTAATTATCACTGCCCATGCTGGATTACGTTAAAATGATTCTGCTCAAAGTGAGCTTCAGTAAGGCGCTCTTCGAGAAAGAGCTGCGTAAGTCGTTCCGGCTGCTGCTGCCGGCCGAGCTGCCCGATTTTCATACCTGGTGCTACCAGCAGTTTGCCCGGGTGTACCGGCGCATTCTGAAGCGCGTGTTTGGCGAGCTGGCCCCGGAGCTGGCAGCGTAGGGCTTATTCAGCCAGCTGCTGAAGCAGCGCCGTCGTGCAGAGCACCACGAAGCATGGCCGTGCTTTTCTCCTAATGCCTTACCCCGCCAATGCCTTCTCCAGCACCAGCAGCAGCAGTGGCTGCCGGGGCCGGCCGAAGCGCGGGTCGGTAGGAAAAGGCTCGGTGGCCCCGCTGAGTTGGTAGCCGCGCCGCTCGTAGTAGGCAATGAGCTCGGCACGCACCGAAATAACCGTCATTTTGCTGGTAGTGCAGCCGTGCTGGCGGCCGTAATCTTCGGCAGCCTGTAGCAGAAAACGGCCCACGCCCTGGGTTTGCCGGGTGGGCGTCACGGCCAGCATGCCGAGGTACACCAACGGGCCGCGCACCTGGGCGTGGAAACTGCCCACCAGCTCGCCGGCTTCGTTCAGGGCCAGCAGCATAGTGGCCCCGGGCTGGGCCAGCATCTCGGCCATGCCTTCATCGTCGATGCGCTGCCCGTCGAGCAGGTCCGATTCGGTGGTCCAGCCCTGGCGGGCGGTTTCGCCCCGGTAAGCGGCGTTGACGTGGCGGGTGAGGCGGCTGGTGTCGGCGGGGGTGGCGTGGGTAAGGTGAAAGTTCATGCGGCCAATTTCGCACAGAGTTCACAGAATTGCACAGAGAAATGAAAACTCCTTTAACTCTGTGAACTCTGTGCGAAATAATTTATTCCCGCAGGTAGCCGCCCAAATCCGACAGGCTCACAATGCCCAGTTCCCGGGCCTGCTGCCCGCGCATGAGCAGGGCATAGGTGTTGTTGAAGCCCAGCGGAGCCAGCCATTCCAGCCCGAAGCGCCGCCGGAACTCGGCCCGCACATAGGCCAGCACCGCCGCCGGCCGCCCGCCCAGCGAGTCGACCACCGCCGGCCGGGGTTGCAGCAGTACCAACAGGCCGGTGCCGGTGTATTCCGGATACATGTCAATAGCCCCGCTGCGCAGGGCCTCGAAGCAGATGGTGGTGCCGCCCAGGCCGGTCTTGGTTTCCACGGCCAGGTCGGTGTTGCCCCGGATGAGGGCCGCATACATCTCGGCCAGAATGTACTGCTCGGCAAAAATCTTCGAGCCCAGCTTCACCACGGCCGCGCCAGCCACGGCCGGGCGCGGGGCCGTCCAGAGACCGCGCCGCTTCAGAAAAGCCTCGGCAATAGCCTTGGGGTCCTGGTGCAGGTAGTCGGCCCGGTAGTTCAAATCGGTCATCACCGAGTCGGCAATCTGGTTGTCGAGCCGCGCTAAAATGCCCCCCAGCTCGGGGTGGGCGCGCAGTAGGGCGGGGCGCACCACGGGCACGGCGTAGTAGGGCGGAAACACGCGCCGGTCGTCGCGCAGCACGCGCAGGCCGTAGGCCCGGATGCGGCCGTCGGTGCTGTAGCCGTCAATCACGTCCACGTCGGCATTGCGGGCGGCTTCGTACACCAGCGCGGGGGCCAACACCACGCTCGGCAGGTGCGTGAGGGCGTAGCTTTTGGTGAGGCCCGGCAGCCCATCGGCCCGCCCCACAAACTCGGGGCTGAAGCCGGCCCGCAGCTTGCCCGTGGCCCGGGGCAGCAGGTACAGCCCGCCCAGCAGCGGCAGCGCTACCAGCCCGGCCGCGACCACCTGCCCCAGCCGGCGCGTGCTCAGCTTCTGCACGCCGCCCAGCAGGGCATCGAAGGCCAGGGCCAGCCCGGCGGCGGGCAGCGCCCCGGCCAGTATCATCACCGGGTTGTTGAGGGCGATGCCGCCGAAAATGAACTCGCCCAGCCCGCCGGCCGCCACGTAGGCCGCCAGCGTGGCCACGCCCACGTTGATGACAGTAGCCGTGCGGATGCCGGCCATGAGCACGGGCAGGGCCAGCGGCAGCTGCACCTGCCGCAGTAACTGGGCATCCGTCAGGCCCAGGCCACGGGCGGCTTCCACCACGGCCGGCGGCACCCCCCGAATGCCCTCGAACGTGTTGCGAATAATGGGCAGCAGCGCATACAGGAACAGCGCGAAGATGGCCGGCTTCGGCCCGATGCCCAACAGCGGAATCAGGAAGCCCAGCAGGGCAATGCTGGGCACCGTTTGCAGCACGCCGGCCACTCCCAGCACCGCCGGTGCCCAGCGCGGCCGCCGCGCCAGAAACAGCCCCAGCGGCACGCCCACCAGCACCCCCAGCAGCAGCGAGCCCGCCGTGAGGCCGATGTGCTGCATGGTTTGGGCACCGAGCTTGCCCGCCTGCTCGTGCCAGAAGGCGAAGAGGGCCGTTAGCGTTTCCATGCGGCCTCCTCTCGTTGTAAAGCTTCCCCAAAGGCCGCCATCAGCTGGGCCACGGTGAAGCTGGCCGAGACCGGGGTTGCGCCGGTCAGGGATTCCAGGGCGGCGTGTACGGTGGTTTCATTATCGAAAGGTGCTCCTGAAACTTCGGCCCCTTGCTCCCCGAAAACCTCCCCCAGCGTGAGGGTGCGCAGCTGTAACGCCAGTCGCTCGGCCGCGAAAAACCGGCGCACGAAGTCGTTGGCCGGCCGAAACAGCAGCTCGCGCGGGGTGCCCAACTGCTGTACCCGGCCGGCATCGAGCAGCAGAATGCGGTCGGCCAGCTCGAAGGCTTCGGTTACGTCGTGAGTCACGAGCACCACGGTTTTGCCTTGCAGCTCGTCCAGCTCCCGGAAATCGCGCCGGATGCTGGTCCGCGTAATGGGGTCGAGCGCCCCGAAAGGTTCGTCCATGAGCACAATGGGCGGGTCGGCGGCCAGGGCGCGGGCCAGGCCCACGCGCTGCTGTTGCCCGCCCGAAAGCTGGGCCGGCAGCAGCCCGGCATAGCGGGCCGGCGGTAGGTGCAGGCGCGTGAGCAGCGC
>JALYUI010000432.1 GCA_030853845.1 Bacteroidota bacterium
GTCTGGGCCTGGGCGGCGGGGGCCAGGCCCAGCGCCGCCAGCGTGAGGCCGGCCAGTGCACCCGGCCGCAGTGCCCGGAGTAAGCAATTGTGAGTAGTCATGTGAAATCAGATGTTTTCGGAATGCGGCCGGGCGGTTAGTCCAGGGTCGGAATGTAAGTAATGCCTGTCACCCAGCTTAATTGACGTAAATAAGCCAGCGTTATTTCCTTGATGGCACTGTCCATCTCGATAAACTGCCGGGCGGCATCGCGGCGGCCCTTGCGGCTTACCAGCATGGTGGCAATGTTGCAGTCGTCGTGGGCAATAACGGAGGCAATAAAGGCAATGGAGCCGGGCACGTCATCGGCATCGATGATAAGCGTGTGCAGGTTGCCGGAAAAGTCAGCCGGAAAGCCATCCACTTCCACGATGCGAATTACACCACCGCCCCGGCTCTGGCCCACCACTTCTACGCGCCGGCCGGTGGCGGCGTCGAGCAGGTTTAGCTTAATGGTGTTGGGGTGCATGGTAGAAGCGTTTCCCACGCTTTGGAACTTGTACTGTAGGCCCGCATCGGCGGCGTGGTCGAAGGCCGTGCGAATGCGGGTGTCGTCGGGCGCGTAGCCCAACATGCCGGCCACAATGGCGCGGTCGGAGCCGTGGCCCTCATAAGTGCGGGCAAATGAGTTGTAGAACGTGACCACCGCCTCGGTGGGCAGGGCACCCAACACCCGAATGGCGGCGCGGGCAATGCGCACCACTCCGGCCGTGTGCGAGGAGCTGGGTCCAATCATCACGGGACCAATCATGTCGAAGATGCTGGATTTTTCGGCCATAACATGCACAAGGTGGAGCTATCCGGGGCTAAAAGTAGCGGTTACCGGCCAACCCTGCCGCTGTTCCGGTTTTACGCGGCTGGTTGCCGGGGCCGGACGCTGGTTTCTTCGGCTTAAAATCCACCCGAAACTCCGCAATGAAACCCGCTGCTCCCGGCCCGCCAGCCGACAAAAGATGTGCATTTAGCGGGTTGGGTTGCGCTTCCGGGGCGGGTCCTGCCGGGCGGCTCCGCATTTTTACGATATTTGCCCCGGCCCACCCCGCCGTTCCCGCCACCTCTTCCCTCCCCGTTTCATGTCCCCCAATCCCACCCCTGACGAATTCTCACCCGCCGTCTTCGAACAGCTCCGCCGCCTCCAGGCCCGCTACACGCCTGATGGCCAAGACCTGGCGGCCTACCTCGAAGGCCTGTACCACGCCAAGTATATCAATTACTGGGACTATATCGAGCTCGATACGCTGCTTTCCATCCAGCGCCCGCTCACCAACCTGCCCGATGAGCGGATTTTTATCATGTACCATCAGATTTCAGAGCTCTACTTCAAGCTGTGCCTTTGTGAGTATGAGCAGATTGGTAACCTCGAAGCCCCCACCCTGGGCGAAGTCGTGCTGCGCCTGGGCCGCATCAACCGCTACTTTGAAAACCTCATCGACTCGTTCGACGTGATGGTTGATGGCATGGACAAGCAGCAGTTTCTCGATTTCCGCATGGCCCTGATGCCGGCTTCGGGCTTCCAGAGCGTGCAGTACCGCATGATTGAGATTGCCAGCACCGCCCTCGAAAACCTCACCGACCAGGTGAAACGCCAGGCCCTGGGCGAAGCCTCGGCCCACGATTACGACCAGCTTCTGGGCTGCATTTACTGGAAAGCCGGGGCTACCATCGAAGCCAGCGGCGCCAAGGCACTTACCCTGATTGAATTCGAGCATAAATACACCGCCGACCTGCTCCGCCACGCCGAAGCCTACCGCGAGCGCAACGTGTGGGCCGTGGTGCAGCGCCTGCCCGAAGCAGAGCGGCACCACCCCCGCCTGTTGCGCGCCCTGCGCCAGCTCGACGTGAGCGTAAACGTGAACTGGCCCCTGATGCACTACAAATCGGCGGTGCGCTACCTCCAGCGCAACCCCACCGACGTGGCGGCCACCGGTGGCACCAACTGGCGAAACTATTTGCCGCCCAAGTTTCAGCGCCGCATCTTTTACCCCCAAATCTGGAGCGAGCAGGAACTCGAAGACTGGGGCAAAGGCTGGGTAGAAACCGTGCTGGGCGAAGGCGTGAGCGCAGTATAGGCACTTTCACATTTTGACTTCTTCTTGCCATAGCTTCACTCAGCAGATTTCAGCCCATGCGCTTCATGTTTGTTTTCGCGCTGGCAATGCTTTTTTTAGCGCCGTCGGCATGGTCGCAGCCGCAGTTGGCCAACGTGTATCATACCGACAATAACGATGGTACGGTATACATTTTTGCCGAAAATCACGGCTTCGTGCCGTACACAATTTTCTTTGAAGCTCAACTGGTGAACATGAAGTGCAGCGACCCGCTGCCAGGCCGCTTCGTGGTTTTCCCCTCGAAGTCGCCCCGTGTCATCACTTCGTTCACCTACGTTCCGGGCCAGCTCTACTCCTATCGATATTCCAACCCTTACCAGCTTGGGATTTACGCCAGCCACCCCGCCGATAGCAGCTACGAGTATACTTTGCCATTCCGACGTGCCGGTGTGGCGCAGCATTTCACGCATATTACTAAAAGGCACGAGTCGCACCACCACTACTTTTTCAACCTGGCCGATGGGGTGCCGCTGAGGGCCGCGCGGGCCGGAATTATCGCCACTTTTTTACAGGACCTGCCCGTCCATAAGAACAGCAAATCAACCTTCCTAGTCATCTTTCACGAGGACGGCACCTACGCTTATTACGTGAATTTCAAGCAAAACAGCGTGGCCGTTCAACTGGGCCAACGGGTTGAAGTGGGCGATATTCTGGCTTCCGCAGGTGGGTTAAAGCGGCATTGGTTCCAGTTTAGGGTTCAACAGCCCGGCCCCCACAATGCGGAGGAAATACCCGTCAATTTTTCAGGCAACAGCCCAGTATCCAGGTAACACCCTCAATTTTAACTGGTTGACTACTAAGCAGGAGGCAAACCCGCGCTTAGGCGGCGGTATTTTTCCGAAACCAGACCAGGATGAAAGGGGCCGCTACCACGACAATGGCGGCCCCAATCAGCGCAATTCGCAGTCCGCTTTGGCCTACGTTCGTCCAACTCCACCAAGCCAACATGCCTCCCAGCAGCATAAGCGTAGTAGTGAACAGCAAACGGACAGTGCCAACGTAGGGCGAGTGGGCGTAAGGTTTCATGGCCAATGAGCGTTAAATGAAATTGATTTTTGGCTATCCGCGGCGTTCCTGCTACGCGTATTTACAGTTGGTCCAGGAGGCGTGTATTTCGCGGGAGCCATCAATTTACATCATAATAATGCCTTTGTCAATAATTTATTTTTGGAGGCTGGAAATTTTAGATGGTAATGGTTCGCTCGCAGGTTCCCGGCTACCCGGCCATGCGGCCTTTATCGCCCTGCGTTTCGCCCATGCGCCAGTATACCAGTAGCGATAGAAACGCGCAGACGGTCACGTACCAGTAAAACCACTCCTCTACCCCGGCATTCTTAGCGGCCAGAGCAATAAATTCGGCCGTTCCGCCAAAAATGGCCACCGTCAGCGCAAAGGGCAGCCCCACGCCCAGCGCCCGGATTTCGGTTGGGAAAAGCTCGGCCTTGACCACCGCGCTAATGGACGTGTAGCCGCTCACCACGAACAGCGCGGCCACCAGCAGCCCGGCCGCCACCCAGGCATCGTGGGTGTGGGCCAGCAGGCGCAGCAGCGGCACAGTACCCAGCGTGGCTCCAATGCCAAACATAAGCAGCACCGGCCGCCGTCCCACCTTATCGGACATAGCGCCCAGCAGCGGCTGAAAGAGCAAGGCCACGGCCATCACGCCAAATGAAATCAGCGTAGCCTGCTCTTTGGAAAAACCAGTGGTATTGACCAGAAACTTCTGGGCGTAGGTGGTGAAGGTGTAGAACGCCAATGTGCCGCCC
>JALYUI010000372.1 GCA_030853845.1 Bacteroidota bacterium
CCAGGGCCAGGCCCACGCCGGTGCCAGGCTGCGCGCCGGGCGTGCTGGGGTGGGCACCCTGGTAAAACCGGTCGAACAAACGCGGGCGCTGGGCCGGCGCGATGCCCGGGCCGGTGTCGCGCACGGCCAGCTCTATGCCGGCCGGGGCCAGCGCCGTGGCCGGCACCTCACGCCAGCTCAGCGTGATGCTCCCGCCGGCGGGCGTGAAGCGCAGCGCGTTGCTGAGCAGGTTGGTGAGCACCACGTCGAGCTTGGGCGCGTCGAACACGAAGGGCAGCCGGGCCGGGCCTTCGGTGCGGAAGGCCACGCCCCGGGCCTCGGCCATCGAGGCGAAGGTGGCGGCCAGGTGGCGGCCCAGGGCGGCCAGGTCGCGGGCCTCGGGCAGCAGCTGCATGGCCCCGGCTTCGAGCTTGCTGAGGTCGAGCAGCTGGTTGATGAGGCGCAGCAGGCGCTGGGCGTTGCGCTGAATGAGGGTGGCCTTGCTGCGGGTGGTGGCGTCGGCCCCATCTTCGGCCAGCTCCTCGGCCGGCCCCAGAATGAGGGTGAGCGGGGTGCGGAACTCGTGGCTGATGTTGGTGAAGAAATTGGTTTTCAACTCGTCGAGGCTCTTGAGCTGCTCGGTGGTGGCCAGGCTGGCGCGCAGCTCGTGGTAGGCGTGCTCCAGCTCGGCGGCGCGGGTGGCCAGCTGCTGGTTGGCGGCCAGCTGCACGTCTTCCTTCTCGCGCAGGCGGGCCAGGGCTTCAGCCTGGGCCGCCTGCTGGGCCTGCCGCGCCAGGCTCACGCGGTCGGCCAGGCCCAACGACAGGCACACCATATCGAGCAGCCAGGCCAGGGCCGAGCCGTTCATCGTCCACTCGTTGGAGGGCAGCAAGCCCAGGTTGGCCAGCGAATACACGAATACCGACACGATAACCAGCCCCGCGCCCACCATGTAATAGCGCGCCGGGCGGTAGCCGGTGCGCAGCACCACCACTGCCACCGCCAGCGTAGCCATACCCGAAAACAACGGCAGCACCTGCGACAGCACCCCTGTGTTGCCCGGCCGCAGCCAATGCAGCAACAGCGGCAGCGCCGTGGTCATCACAATGGCCGTGAGCACCCAGTCGAGGCGCGGGGCCAGGCGGCGGGTTTCGAGGTAGGCGCGCGTCATCAGGGCGGCGAAGCTGGCTGTCAGGGCCGCCGCCACCAGGCGCAGCAGGGAGTGCGTATCTAGGCTCAGGGCCGGCAGCCACCACACCAGCAGTCCCTTCGACAGCATCGTAGCCGCGCTAAAAGCCAGGACGTAAGCCACGTAGTAGCCGTAGGCCGGCTCGCGCAGGGAGAAGAATAAAAACAGGTTATAAAGCGCCAGCATCAGCATGGCCCCGTAGAAAAGCCCCATCGTGAGGTTCTCCCAGTAGCTGAGCATTTGCAGGCGCTGCTGCTCGCACAGGCGATAGTCGAGCAGGCCGCCGTTGCTGCGCACGTATATCGTAGTGGCCTGCCCCGGCCGCAGCGGCAGCACCAGGTTGAAGCAGCGGTTGGCCACGGCCCGGCCCCGCGCGCCCGGGCCGGAGGCCCCCAGCGTCAGGGCCTGCACCTGCCCGTCGGCGGCCTCCACGTACACGGCCAGCGTATCGGCCTGAAACAGGGCACTGCGCAGCAGCCACAGCGTATGCGGGCTAGCCGCGTTCACCACGGTAGCCCGCAGCCACACCTCGTGCTGGCCGTTCACGTTGGGCACGGCCCGGTGGTTGGCCGCGAAGCGCCCAGCCCAGGCGGGGGCCTGCACCCGCGCAAAGGGCAGGGCCGAATCGGTGGGCACCACCAGCAGGTCGGCGTACGGCCCGAGGCGATAGTCGCGGGTTGTGTCGCTTAGCACCAGCGGCCGGGGCACCCGGCCGGGCTGGGCAGCCGCCGGCTTGGGGGCCAGCACTAGCAGCAGCAGCATGCACAGGAGCCAACCGGAGAGCTTCATCGGGCGAGGGGCAAACGCGGGTTCTGCCGTGAAATATAGCGGGTAGAGTCCGGCTTCATTATCGGCAAAGTTGGCAGGCAAAAAAGCAACTATAGCAATTCAGGCCTGGCGTCCGGCCGGGTAGTAAGGTGCGGGCGGCCCAATGGCCCGGCGTCGGCTACGCTTCGCGGGCGTGGCGGGGCAGTGGGCACAGCACGTGGCGGGGGTCGGCCAGCACCACGCGGCGGGCTTCGTCGCGGGCTTCCACCTCGTACTTATTGTGGTAGTAGCCCACGCGGGCCGACTCGGCTAGGTACTTCCAGAGGAAGGGGAGCAGGCCGTGCTCGCGATACTGGCGCAGGTGCACGGCTTCGTGGGCCACCCATTCGGCATCGGCCAGAAACTCTTCGCGGGTGGTGCCGCTCAGGTGCACCGTCTGGCCCACCACCATGGCCACGCGGGGCGCTTTGAGCACGAGGCGGGCAATGCGGGCCAGGGGGGAATTGACGGCAGTACGAAGGTTTTGCATACGAGCAAGATACGGAAAAATGAAACGGCCGCCTGCACGGTGCGCGGGCCAGCTTGGTTTTAGGTAAGAAGAGTAATTTACGCCCTTTTAATTATAATTTATAAAGACGAATTGAATTTTTCTCTACAAAAATGCAGTCCGTCTCGGAAATTACCTTTAGCTTTACCCAGCGACCCGTGCCATACCCAATATGATTTCTACGGGGCGTCCCTCTCTATCCACTTCTTCACTCGGCTGAGCTCAGCCTTGCCTATCGCCTAAGAAATTTACTCGCCCGGCTCTTCCTCAGCCCTTTAGGAATCCGGATTTGTGCTCCTCCCCTCTAACGACGGACAATGAAAAACAGCCTTCTGTATTGCCTTGCCGCTGGTTCGCTAGCTCTCTCCTTCTTCTTTGAACGCCCCGCCGATGCTTCGGCTACGCTCCGTGCCTCCTCGGCACCGGTCGTGGCCGAAGCATCGCTGTTTCCGGGCCTGACGACGGACGAGCCTACTAACGACCCCACCGGCACCGGCACCACGCCCGCTACCGACCAGCCCGCACCCACCGCCGCCGAGTTGGCCGCCTCGCGCGACTCGCTCACCTATCATTACTACGCCCAGACCCTGGGCCTGCACTTGTCGTTCGACGAGAACAAGGACCTGTTGCGCACCGTAACCGACTGGATTGGCACTCCTTACAGCTACGGCAGCAGCTCGCATCACGGCACCGACTGCTCGGGCTTCGTCACGCGGGTGTTCCGCGAGGTGTATGGCATTACGTTGCAGCGCTCGTCGCGCTCGATGTTTGGTACCACTCAGCGCGTGGCCAAAAGCGAGATGCAGACCGGCGACCTCGTATTTTTCCGGCGCGGCCACGGCCCCATCTACCACGTGGGCATCTACCTCAAGGATGGCAAGTTTGCCCACTCGGCCTGCAACGGCGGCGTGATGGTGAGCTCGCTGCACCAAGACTACTACCGCCGCAACTTCTACGCCGCCGGCCGCGTGCCCGCCGTAGCTGCCGCCGCCGTCCGCGCCGCCGAAGCGTTGGTAGCCCGCGCCGAGTAAGCATTCCGGTTTTCCCCTGGCATTGAACGCCCGACCCTTCCCGGTCGGGCGTTTTTGTTGGATATGGGTGATGGTAGATAAAATAAAAATCAGCCCCCGGTTAAACCTGCTACGGTTCGCTTAGTCTTAGTCTCTGACTGAGAGTAGGCTGCGGGGCTCGCTTTTCTGCGCGCCGCTCCGTACCTTCCGGGCTGTTTTCGAGGTTTCTTTTTAGGCTTGCTTATGAACCGCAGACATTTCCTCCAGCAAAACGCGGCCGTGTTGCAGGAGCCGGCCCGGGCCGTAGCTACCGTCGGCCGGCCGGCCCGGGCCGAAGCACCCGCTGCCGCCGCGCAGCAGGACCCGCCCGAAACCATCAGCCGCTACGCCAACAAGGCGCTGCCGACGGGGCTCGCCCGCACCACGAGCACGCTCGCGCCCTACACC
>JALYUI010000461.1 GCA_030853845.1 Bacteroidota bacterium
GTGGGACACTGCGCGATAAATCGTTTAACGAAGTTTACGCAGTGTCCCGCAGTGTTAAAATCGCAGTGTTCCGCAGTGGATGTTCATAAGGAAAAAGCGGTTTTAACGGCGGTACGGTATTCTTCAAAAAAAGCGGCGTTGGTCTTCGAGTCAGTAAATACTTCCAGAATCGCCGCGCCGGTTTCGGCTGCAAAGAAAACCGGTAGCGCGGCTTCAAGTTCTTCGAACGATGAAACCGGGAAGTAGCGTAGGTTGAAATCGCGCGCCGTATTCTTGGCCGTGAGGGCCTGACGCGTCTCAAAAAACTCTTCCAGCTCGGGCTGCTGGCGCGGCCCGTCGATGATGCGGAAGATGCCGCCGCCGTGGTTATTAAACAGCACCACCCGCAGGTTGGGCGTGGGGTAGTTGTGCCAGAAGGCGTTGCGGTCGTAGAAAAACGCCACGTCGCCGGTGAGGAGAACAACCGGCCGGTTGGGCTGGGCCAGCGCCGCGCCCACGGCGGTGCTGGTGCAGCCGTCGATGCCACTGGTGCCCCGGTTGGCGAAGACTTCAATTTGCCGGCCCGGCGGAATGCCGAGAATGTTGGCGTAGCGCACGGCCATGCTGTTGGCCAGGTGCAGGGCGGTGGTTTCAGGCAGTGCCGCCAAGGCGTGGCGGAAGGCGGAGAATTCGTTGAACGGCTGGACAGGGTTTGAAAAAAAGGATTTTAGAATACCACCTGCTCCTGAATCAGCAAAACCCCATGTATGTGAAAATTGAGTGGTAGCTGAAGAAGTTTTTTGTGCTTCTTTAGCATTATCAGATGTTTCAGCATCATTAATATTTCTCCACTCTAAATTAGCGAGTTGCTGAAAAAATGCAAGAGGTTCTACGCGGATTATGCGGGTTAGACTTTTAAAAGTGTCAGGAACCGGTCCTGTGGCTTGAATATGCCAATGTTGAATTGGTGCGGCGTTGCGCAAAAACAACTTAAGGCTTTTCGAAATCAGCGATTGCCCAAAAGTTATCAGCAATTCAGGTCTAAGTTGCTCAATTTCTTCTTTGGCTAATCGAGCAAGTAATACATCGTGCCATCTAATATGCGGGTCCTGATTTGAAATCACATCAGCCAAAACCCCAACGTTGTAGTATGATGCAAAGTCATTGACCATCATTCTAAGTTCCAGATTGCTATGCTGTTGTCCGGCAACAACCAACACGCGGCTTGCCACCATGAGTTCTCGCCATAAGTCACCTAATTCATCCGAAGGAATCATAGGTGACGACCCATTCTCCCGAATAATTTTTACATCCTCATCATATCCAATCGCCTCGCCCGCCTTCGGATAAAATGGCTCCCGCAGCGGCACGTTCACCTGCACCGGACCGAACGGCGCGGCCTGCGCCAGATTAATCGCCTCGTTCACGAGGCGCGCTGAATGCCACTTGGCATCGGGGTGCGAAGTATCGACCGGAAACTCGAACGCGCCCTTGGCGTGCGCCCCGTACAGGTTGTGCTGCCGGATGGTCTGCCCGTCGAGCTGGTCAATCCATTCGGGCGGGCGGTCGGCAGTGAAAATCACCAGCGGGATTTGCTGGAAAAAGGCTTCGGCCACGGCGGGCGCGTAGTTCAGGCCCGCCGTGCCGGAGGTGCACACCAGCGCCACCGCCCGCCGCTGCGCCTGCGCGATGCCCAGGCCGATGAAGGCGGCGGCCCGCTCATCGGGCACCACGCGCACGTTCAAATCGGGATGCCGGGCGAAGGCCAGCGTGAGCGGGGCCGAGCGCGAGCCGGGCGACAACACTACATCGGTAATGCCGTGGCGGGCGCAGATTTCGGCGATGTTATAAACAGCCTGCATATAGTCAGTGAGCAGTTATCAGTGAGCAGTTATCAGTGAGCAGTGAGCAGTGAGCAGTGAGCAGTGAGCAGTGAGCAGAACTGTTCATTATTCACTGATAACTGTTCACTAATAATACCGCACCTACTGTTTGCATCTTCATCTCGGTTTCCTGCCACTCGCGGGCGGGGTCCGAGTCGATGGTGAGGCCGGTGCCGGCGTAGAGAATAGCTTCGGTGGGGCGCAACTGGAGGCAGCGCAGGTTCACAAAGAGGCGGGCAATGCCGGGCGCTTCCACATTCACCGGCCCCAGGAAGCCGCTGTAGTAGGCACGGTCGTAGCCCTCATGCTGCTGCAAAAAGGCCAGCGCGGGCACTTTGGGCATGCCGCCCACGGCCGAAGTCGGGTGCAGCAGCCGCAGCATGTCGGTGCCCAACGAGGCGGCGTTGGGCACGTTTTGCAGGTCGACTTCAAAGTCGGTGCGCAGGTGCAGCAGCTGGCCCGCCGCCACGGTGCGCGGGCCGGTTTCGTGGTACTCGCGCAGCCGCAGCTGCTTGAAGCAGTTCACAATGTAGCGGGCCACCAGCGCCTGCTCCTCAATCTCCTTCTGCCGCCAGATGGCCTCCTGCGGCAGCAGGCCCGGCGTGAGGGGCTGGGTGCCCGCCAGCGCTATGGTATGAAACTGCCCGTCGGCCGTTACCTCGGCCAGTACTTCGGGCGAGGCTCCCAGCCAGGTGCCCACGCCCGGCACGCTCACCAGCGACACGAAGGCGCGTGGGTACTGCGTGCTCAGTCCGGCAAAAGCCACCAGCGGGTCGAAGCCTGGCGGCAAGGGGCGGCGCTCGGCGCGCGAGCTCACCACCTTCACCAAAGCCTTGTCGGCAATGGCGGCCACGCCCGTTCGCACCAGCCCGAAATACTCGGCCTGCGTGGCGCTGGGCGGCGCGGGCTGGTTGCTTACGTGCCAGTTCAGCTCGGCCGGCGTAGGCAGGGCCAGCCAGGCGGTGAGGTTGGGCACCAGCGCCCGGGCGGCCGGCGCCACGGCCACGGCTGTGGGCCGGGCCAGGTCGTAGCGCACGTCGGCGGGCAGAAACAGGGCCGGGTTGTGGTCGGAGTCGCGGAAGGGAAAAAAGGCGAAGCCGGCCGGGGCCTGCTCGTCGAGGGC
>JALYUI010000488.1 GCA_030853845.1 Bacteroidota bacterium
GGCCCAGCGCCCGGCCCAGCGGCTGAAACACCGAGGCCGTGCCCACCACCGGCGGCAGCAGGAATAGCACGGGCTGGCCGGGCTGCGGGCGGCTGAGGGGTAGCAGCAGGCCCTTCTCGCGGGAGCCGCCGCCCAGCAGCCCGGCCGCCTGCTCCCGAATGGTAACGTGGCGCATCAGGTCGCGCAGGCTCACGTTGACGCCGAACGTCTGCCAGAGGCGGCCAATCAGACGCATGGCCAGAATGGATTGCCCCCCGAGGTCGTAGAAGCTGTCGGTAACGCCCACCGTGGGCAGCTGCAACACCTGCTGCCACAGCCCGGCCAGCATGCGCTCGGTTTCGTTGGCCGGGGCATCGGCCTGGTGCTGGGGCTCGGCGGCGGGCTGGGGCAGCGCCCGCAGGTCTATTTTTCCGTTGACGGTGACGGGCAGCTCGGCCAGCGGGCAGTAGTGGGTGGGCACCATGAACTGGGGCAGGCGGCTGGTCAGGAAACCTTTCAGCTCGGTCCACTGCAGCGTGGGCTCGCCCACTACGTAGGCGCGGAGCTGGTCGGTGCCGGCGGGGCCTTTGGCGTAGGTCACGGCCGCCTGGTGCACGGCGGGGTGCTCCAGCAGCGCCAGCTCAATCTCGCCCAGCTCCACCCGGTAGCCCCGGATTTTCACCTGCGAGTCGAGGCGGCCGCGGAACTCCACGTTGCCATCGGGCAGCCAGCGGGCCATGTCGCCGGTGCGGTACAT
Organism: Bacteroidota bacterium; assembly: GCA_030853845.1. GTDB lineage: Bacteria > Bacteroidota > Bacteroidia > Cytophagales > Hymenobacteraceae > Hymenobacter. The sequence goes on from JALYUI010000488.1 coordinate 737, forward strand.
GGTCTGGCCGGGGCTGAAGGGATTGGGGCGGAAGTGCCGGGCGGTCAGCTCGGGCCGGTTGAGATAGCCCCGGGCGCAGCCCGCGCCGGACAGGTACAGCTCGCCCCAGAAACCGACCGGCAGCGGCTGGCCGTGCGCATCGAGAATGAGCAGCTGGGTATTGGCAATGGGCTGGCCAATGGGAATGGTGGTTTCGTGGCCCGTGACGCGGTAAACGGTGGCGCACACGCTGTACTCGGTGGGGCCGTAGCCGTTGTAGTAGGCCAGGCGCTGGCTGAGGTACAGCGCATCGGCCGGGTTGGGGGCCTCGCCCGCCGTCAGCAGCATGCGCAAGCTGCCAAGCTGCTCGCGGTCGAGGGTGGCCAGGTAGGCCGGCGGCAGCACTGCCACCGTCACGCGCTGTTCGAGCAGGTAAGCCTGGCAGCGGGCGGGGTTGGCCAGCAGCTCCGGCGTGAGCAGCACCAGCGAAGCGCCGGCGTAGAGCGCGAGGAATATTTCATACACCGAGCCATCGAAGGAGATGGAGGCAAATTGCAGGCAGCGGTCGGCCGGCCCCACGGCGAAGCGCCGCACCTGGTCGGTAATCATGTTGATGTTGCCGCGGTGCTCCAGTAGCACGCCCTTGGGCTTGCCCGTCGAGCCCGAGGTGTAGATGACGTAGGCCAGGTCTTCGGGGCGGGTGGTATCGGGCAGGTTTTCGGTGGGGTACCCGGCCAGCTGTAGCAGCAAAGCCGGGAGCTCCTGCACGGGCCCCGCAGGCTGGAACGGCAGCGGCTGGCTGACCAGCGTCACCACCGGGCAGGCATCTTCGAGGATGAAGCGCATGCGCTCGGCCGGGTAGCTGGGGTCGATGGGCAGGAAGGCCCCGCCAGCCTTGAGAATGGCCAGCATGGTGATAATGGGCCACTCGGAACGCTCCAGCACGAAGGCCACCAGGCAATCGGGACCCACCTGGTGCTCGGCCCGCAGCCAAGCGGCCAGCTGGTTGGCCTGGTCGTTCAGCTCGCGGTAGCTGAGCTGCCCGCCCGGGAAAATCAGGGCCGGCTGCACGGGGTTGCGGGCCACCTGGTGCTCGAAGTGGGCCTGCACCGAGTGCAGGGCCGGCGCGGCCGGGGCCGTGGGGTTGAAGTCGCGCACTACCACCTGCTGCTCGGCCCCGAGGTAGTCGAGGCGGGTGAGCGGGGTGTCGGGGGCGGCGGCAATGCTTTCGAGCAGCTGGGCAAAGTGGTCGAGCAGGCGGCGCACCGTGACCTCGGCGTAGATGTCGGTATTGTACTCGACGTGAAACTGCAGGCCCTCGCTCACGCGGCGGGCCACCAGGCCCAGGTCCATCTTGCTGCCGTTGAACTCTTCGGTCAGCTCTTCCACGGCCAGCTCGCCGAGCGTCAGGTCGGCATCGGCCGCCTGCTCGCCGTCGTTCTGGTACACCAGCATCACGTCGAACAGGGCCGAGCGGCTGGGGTCGAAGTGCGCCTTCAGCCCGCTCACCACCAGGTCGAAGGGATAATACTGGTGCTCAAAGGCTTCGAGCACCAGCTCCCGCTCCTTGTCCAGCAGCTCGGCAAAGGTGCAGTCGGCCTCAAACTCGGTGCGCAGGGCCAGGGTGTTCACGTACAGCCCCAGCTGGTGGCTGAGCTCTTCGCGCTCGCGGCCCGCCACCGGCGTGCCGATAATGACGTCGGCAACGCCCGTGTAGCGGAAAAACAGCGTTTTCAGGGCCGCCAGCAGCAGCATGAAGGGGCTGGCCTGGTGGGCCTGGGCCACGGCCGCCAGCCGGTCGGCCAGCGCGGTACTCACCACGTACTGGAAATACGCGCCGTTGAACGTTTTCACGGCCGGGCGCGGGAAGTCCTCGGGCAGTTGCAGGGTGGGCAGCTCGCCGCCCAGGCGCTGGTTCCAGTAAGCGCGGTGCGCCGTGGCGGCTTCGCCGGCCAGGCGCTTGTGCTGCCAGTGGGCGTAGTCCTTGTACTGGAGCGACAGGGCCGGCAACGACACCTCCTCGCCCCGGCGGCCGGCCTGGTAGCGGGCCAGCAGCTCGCGCCGCAGCAGCGGGGCCGACCAGCCATCGGACACAATGTGGTGCAGGTTCAGGGCCAGAATGGCTTCCTGCTCGCCCAGCCGCAGCAGCTCCAGCTGCAAGGGCGGCGCGGTGGCCAGGTCGAACACCTGGTTGGCCTGGCCACGCAGCCGGGCCTGGGCATCGTCCCAGGGCGCGGCGGCCCCGCGCAGGTCCACTTCCACAAAAAGCTCGGGCAGCGCGGCGGGCGCCAGCACCAGCT
>JALYUI010000499.1 GCA_030853845.1 Bacteroidota bacterium
GTAGAGATGCTTCACTACGTTCAGCATGACGTTCTTTTTTCCTCACTCCCTCCTACCCTCTTTCTCTCACACCCCAAAATGATAACACGTGAACTCGGCCGCACTGGCCAGCAGGTTTCGGCCCTGGGCCTGGGCTGCATGTCGATGGCTTCGGACTACGCCTACGGCCCCAGCGATGCGGCCGAGGCCACGGCCACCCTACACCGCGCCCTAGACCTGGGCGTTACGTTCTGGGACACGGCCGACGTGTACGGTTTCGGAGCCAATGAGGAGCTGCTGCGACCGGTGCTGGCGCAGCACCGGGGCGAAGTGTTTCTGGCCACCAAGTTCGGTTTCATAGCCGATGGCCAGGGCGGGGCAGCGCTCGACGTGCGCCCCGGGCGCATTGCTGCGGCCTGCGATGCCAGCCTGCGCCGCCTCGGCGTCGATACCATCGACCTGTACTATGCGCACCGCATCGACCCGGCCGTGCCGGTCGAAGACATGGTGGGCGCTATGAGTGAGCTGGTGCGGGCGGGCAAAGTGCGGTTTCTGGGCTTGTCGGAGGCTTCGGCGGTTTCGCTGGGGCGGGCGGCGGCTACGCACCCCATCGCGGCGCTGCAATCGGAATACTCCATGTTTACGCGCGACGTGGAGGCTGACGTGCTGCCCACCTGCCGCGAGCTGGGCATCAGCCTGGTGGCGTTTTCGCCGCTGGGCCGGGGCCTGCTCACCACGCCCGGGCCGCAACTGGCGGCGCAGGATTTGCGCCGCAGCATGCCCCGCTTCGACGAAGCCAACGGAGCGGCCAATACCGCGCTGCTGGCCGGCCTGCATGCGCTGGCGGCAGAGCTGGGCATTCGCCCGGCCCAGCTGGCGCTGGCCTGGCTGCTGGCGCAGGATGCCCACCTGCTCCCTATTCCGGGCACTAAGCGGCCGCAGTACCTGGAGGAAAATAGCGAAGCCGCTGCGGTAACGCTGGCTCCCGCCGACTTGGAGCAGATATGCGCTCTGCTGGCGGCGCATCCGGTGGTGGGTGCCCGCTACGGCGAGGCCGCCCTGAAACTGGTGAACCGGTAAGTAAGCCCCGGCTGGCTGGGCCGGATTACTGCCTAGCCAGGCAGCTGGCCCACGTAGCTGTGCGACACCGGCACCGGGCCATGCACGCCATGCTCGTCGAGAGCGCGCTGCAGCTGCTCGGTGAGGCGGCCCTGCACCACCGGCGCGTAGCCGGGCAGCGTGTAGGCCCGAAACGACACGGCCATGCCGCCGGCCTTGAGCGAGGTAACGACCACCTGCGGAGCGGGCACGGCCAGCACGTCGGCATCGGCCTGTAGGAGTGGGATAGACCAGGCGCGCAACGCCGCCAGGTCGGTGCGGCCTTCGAGGTCGGCCGGAATCTCTACCATCGCCCTGTTCTGAGCCGTTTTGTTGACGATGACGTTGTTGGACGTGGCTCCGTTGGGCAGGATGATGGTGTCGCCCTGCGGCGTGGCGAGAATCGTATTGAAAATCTGGATATCGCGCACCTCACCGCTCTTGCCCTGCGATTCAATCACGTCGCCCACCACGTAGGGCTTGAACATCAGGATGAGCACCCCACCGGCGAAATTGGCCAGCGTGCCCTGTAGGGCCAGGCCCACCGCGAGGCCCGCCGCCCCCAGCACGGCCACGAACGACGTGGTTTCGAAACCCACCATGCCCGCCACCGATATCAGCAGCAGCACCTTGAGCACGATGTTGACGAGGCTGCGCAGAAATGAACTCAACGATACGTCGAGCCGCGAGGTGGCTTTGCCCAACAGCCGGCTCGCCCAGCCAATGAGGTACCACCCCACGATGAGGGCCAACCCGGCCATGAGTACGCGGGGCAGGTACAAAACAGCCAGCGTCTGCAGCTGCTGGGCGTAGGTGGAAAGCTGATTCATAGTTGGAAGTTGAAAAATTGTAGGAGGGGAATGACTCGTCAGGAAGTTGGGCGGCGGCTAATCGGTAGCCAAGTGGGCATTAATTTCACTAATAAGCTTGCGATTTTGTTGCAGCACCTTGTGGTAGTCGTCGGCAATAAACTGAATGACCAAGCCTTTATTTAGGTAATTATACATGGGGTCAGCCTGAATAACAGCCAGGAAATTGTCGCCTGAGCGATGCAAATGTTCGTCGAGATAACGCTGGATGTTGTTTTCCTTGAATTGCGTAAACCCAATCGTTTGGCGCACCAGTTTCGGAACCAACTCCTGATACTCATCCAGAATGTCGTTAAGCAACTCGTCATTCTCAATGAGGCCGGGCTTACCCGCCGATTTAAATCCCTCGAAGCGCGAAGAGTTGGGGTTTAAAACGGTGGAGTTGTAAAGCGTCCAGCGGTATTTATTCACGCTATCGGGGTTGATGGTTTGCGCCGTTAGGGTACGGAAGTAGCGGTGCCCGCGCATCACGAGTACGTAAGCCATCGAATCGCCCCGCAGCTCCGCGATATCACTTTGCAAGTCGGCCCGCAGGCCGGCGAGGAACTTGTGCTCTTCGGCCCGCTCCACCGAGTGCTCGTGCCAGGCGTGTAGCTGAATAGAAAGCGTGACAGCAAACACGATAATACCGATTTCGAGCAGGATTTCTGGCAACCTGTGCCGCCAGCCTTTAGCATGCGTTTCTGCCATGCCCAAAGCTTTTTTGCTGTGTTTGGTGATGAGGTCGACTTCAATCATAATAACAAAGTTCTTGTCCTCTCTCAACTTCCCTACAGCCTGCGGGTAGTCGTAAAGTTAAATATTACCCCGGCTTGTGCCTTCTGCCTACTTCACCAGCTCCACGCTTAGAATCCGGTCGCCGATGTCGAGCTTGTGCACCACATCCATGCCGCCCACTACCTGGGCGAAGATGGTGTAGCGGCCGTCGAGGTGCGGGGTGGGCGTGTGGGTGATGAAGAACTGGCAGCTTTCGGTGTCCTTGCCGGCCGAGGCCAGGCCCACGCTGCCTTCCTCGTAGCGCAGGTCGCCAAACTCAGAACGTAAGTTGTAGGGGGCGCTGCCGTTGCCGTCGCCGCGCGGGTCGCCGCCCTGGGCCACGAAGTTGGGCACCACGCGGTGGAAGTACAGGTTGTCGTAGAAGTGCTGGCCGAGCAGCGTCACGAAGCTGGCCACCGAGCCGGGCGCTTCGTTGGGCTTCAGTTCGAGCAGCACAATGCCTTTGCTGGTGCGCAGGCGCACCTGCTGGCCCAGCGGCACGCTCTGCACCAAGGCCCAGTCGATGGGGTGCTGGGCGGCTGTGGCCAGCGGCGAAACCGTGGGCGTGGGGGCTTTGGTGAGCTTGTCGAGCGTTTGTTGCAGGCCCTGCCAGGCTTCGATTTCGCGGGGCAGCTGCAACTTAGCCTTGGCAGCGCGCAGGGCGGTCAGGTCGTCGGCCTGTGGCGTGGGGTAGAGCTTGGGGTCGGCCAGGGCCTCGGCGGCGGTGCCGAGCTGGGCTACGTCGCCACCAGCCAGGGCCTGGCGCATGGCAGCGGCAAAGTCGGCCTGCCGGGCGGCCGGGAAGTCGGCCAGCCGGCGCATGCTCAGCAGCGCGGCCAGGGCGGAGCCGGCCACTACCGGCGGCTGTCCGGCGGCAAAGGCCTCGCCGCGCACAAAGTCGAACGCGGCCGGGTCTTCGCCCAGGGCTTCCAGAAAAAAGCTCTTCTCATACGCCGAAGCTGCCACGGGATAGCGCTTGCGAATGGTTTCGAACAGGCTGGGCC
>JALYUI010000536.1 GCA_030853845.1 Bacteroidota bacterium
AGGCAATGCGGCGGCGGCGATTGCAGGTATGGGCGCAGGCCGAAGCTGCGCTACGCGCCGCATGACGTACTTGCGCCTTATCCCCACTCCCCACTCCCGCAAGCCATGCCCCTCGTTGCCCCGCTGCCCGCCGATGCCAACCCCGAAGTAGCCGCGCTGGCTACCTTCTTCAACGAAACGCTGGGCTTCTGCCCCAACAGCGTGCTGACGATGCAGCACCGGCCGGCCATTGCCACCGCCTTCATCGAGCTGAACAAGGCCGTGATGGCCAACCACGGCCGCGTCACAAGCGCGCTCAAGCGCCTGATTGGCTACCTCAGCAGCCACGCCACCGGCTGCCAGTATTGCCAGGCCCACACCATGCTGGCCGCCGAGCGCTACGGGGCCGAAGCCGAACAGCGTGCCCACATCTGGGACTACGCCACGCACCCGGCCTTTTCGCCGGCCGAGCGGGCCGCCCTCGATTTTGCCGTGGCCGCCTCGGCCGTACCCAACGCCGTGAACGAAGCCATTGGCGCCACCCTGCGCCAGCACTGGACCGCAGGCGAAATCGTCGAGATGCTGGGGGTTATCAGCCTTTTCGGCTACCTCAACCGCTGGAACGACTCGATGGGTACCACCCTGGAGCCCGGGGCCGTGGCCGCCGGCGAGCGCGCCCTCGCCGGCCACGGCTGGACGCCCGGCAAGCACCAGTAGGGTATTTAGCGTCATGCAGAGCGCAGCGAAGCATCTTTACCGCTACCACTAGCTCAATCGATTGGATTAGTGATTGCGGGCAAGATGCTTCGCTGCGCTCTGCATGACGTTCTTTTTTACCCTATTATCTCCAACGCGCCCTACTTCACCGCCGTGAGCTGCTGGGCCAGGAGCACGGCCTGGTACAGGTTCACGATGCCGCCGGTGCGCGAGAGCGTGTCGAAATCGACCAGGACCTTGCCGCCGGGCTGCTGCACCTGGGTGTGGAATGGCACCACCGACTGCAGAATCAACTGCTTGAGCTGGGCGGCGGTGAGCTGCGGGAAGTAGGCTTTGAGCACGGCTGCTTCGCCGGCCACTACCGGCGCGGCCATGCTCGTGCCGCTGAACACGGCGTAGGTGTTGTGCGGGGTCGAGGAGTAGATGTCGACGCCGGGCGCGAATACATCCACGGTTTTGCGGCCGTAGTTCGAGAAGCTGGCGGCCAGCTCGGCGGTGTTGTGGCGGCTGCTGGCGCCCACCGTTATCAGGTTGGGGATGTCGCGGCCGCCGAGGTACTGCGGCGAAGGGTAGTGCGCCGTCTGGTCGGTGTTGTCGCCGCTGTTGCCGGCGGCGTGCACCAGCAGCACACCTTTGTCGGCCGCGTAGCGCATGGCGGCATCCACCACGGCTTTGTCGGGCGAAAAGTCCTTACCGAAGCTCATGCTGATAATCTGCGCGCCGTTGTCCACGGCGTAGCGAATGGCGTTGGCCACGTCCTTGTCGCGCTCGTCGCCGCTCGGGGTCGAGCGCACGCTCATGATGCGCACGGCATCGGCGATGCCATCGGCTCCCAGCCCGTTGCCGCGCACCCCGCCGATAATGCCCGCGCAGTGCGTGCCGTGGCTGGCGTTGGGGCCCTGGCTGTCGGGGTTGCCGTAGTGGCTTTCGGTCAGGTCGGCCGGGTGGTCGCCCACCAGGGCGCGGGGGTTGTAGTCGGGGTTGAGGCTTTTTTCGACGCGGTCGCGCGAGCGTTGCAGGGCTTCGGCCAGGCCCTGGCTGGCTTCGGCATCGGTGGCGTAGCCGGCCCGGCGCAGGTAGGCCAGCACGGCCCCGGCCTCGGGCAGCTCGGGGTGGGTGGTGGCCGTCCGGCGCAGCAGGGCCGAGTCGAGCGTGGCCACGCGCAGGGCTTGCTTCAGGCGGTCGAATATCTCGCCGTTTTTGGCCTGCGCATCGGTCAGGTGGGTCAGGCGCTCCTGCTCGGCCAGCCGGTCCTTCTCATAGGAGGCTTTGGCGCGCTCGTACAGGTCGAATTTCTCGCGGTCGGCCGCCGGTACCTGCTTGCGCTTTTTGCCCTCGAACTGCACCCGGTACTGGCCGTAGATGCGGGTCTGCTCCAGGGTTTCGACGACGATGTTGCGCCCATCGGGACCGCCCAGGAAGCTCCAGCCGCGCACGTCGTCGACGTAGCCGTTGTGGTCGTCGTCGAGGCCGTTGCCGGCCACCTCGCGCGGGTTACGCCACAGCACGGCCTTCAAATCTTCCTGGGTCGAGTCGATGCCCGAGTCAATCACCGCCACCAGCACCGGCGTGGCCGGCCGGCCCTTCAGCAGCTCCAGATACGCGCGGTCGGCGCTGATGCCGGGCACGCCGTCGGCCTTCCAGTCGAGGTGCTGCCAGCGGCGCACCTGCTCGGGCGTGAGCGGGGCCTGGGCGCGGGTGGGGCGGGCGGCGAGGGCCAGCAGCCCCAGCAGGAGGAGGCGGGAAAGGGTGGGGTGGGTGGGCATGGGGCAGGGTGAGAAGCGCAGGCCAGCGGCGGGGCGCTGTCGCCTAAGCAAAGCTATATTGCCCGAAGATAAGTGAAGCGACTAACAGCCGACCGCACCCAAGCCCCCCTAAGCGTCCGGACAGCCCGGTTTCAATGCTTCTCCAGCCGCAGCGTTTGCACCGAGGCGCGCCGCTCATCCGTCACGCGCAGCAGGTACACCCCGGCCGGCTGCCCGCCCAGGCGCAGTGCGCCCGCGCCCAGCCCCGGTAGCCGGCCGGCCTGCACCGGCCGCCCCAACAGGTCCAGCAGCGTCCAGGAGCCTAGCAGGGCATGTCCATCGGCAGCCGTCAGCCTCACCTCATCGGTGGTGGGGTTTGGAAAAGCGAACAATCGGTTTTGCGGCTCGGCCTGGCCCGCGCGGGTGGGCAACAGCCGCGCCCAGCTCCGGCAGCTCAGCCAGAGTTGAGCATAATCAAAGGTGGAATTGCCGGCCAGGTAAGTATCCGCGCTACCGCCTACCACGTAGTCGCCGGCCGGCGTAAGGCCCACCCCGGCCACCGATTCGTTGGCATGCTGGCGCACCAGCAGCGTATCGCGCAGCAGCACCCCGTTGTGGTCGGTCAGATATAGGCTAAGGTCATAGTCATCGCCGTTGTAGCTCGAACCCGCCGCCAGGTATTGCCCATTGGGCAGCTCAACCACCTGCGCCAGTCCCTGGTACGAATTGCCCCCCTGCGGATAGGTCCGGCTCCAGATGGTATCGCCCACCGGGGTGAGCTTGGTGAGGCCGGCCCCCGTAGCCAGCAGGTTGCCATCCGAATCCAGCCGCAGCTTGCCAAGCCCGTATGGGTTGGTAAGCCGCGCGCTCTGGTAGCTGCCGGCCTCGCTTACCCGCATCAGTTTGGGCCGAAAGCCTGTGGCGTGGGGCATCGACTGCACCAGATAGCCGCTGGATACGGCCACCACTTCCGTCAGCGTGCCGGCATTCGTGTTGTCGTAGGGCAACGCGCTACTCCAGACCAGGGCCCCGGCGGGACTGTACTTGAGCAGGGTCGGCAGTGTTTGCGTAGGCTGTAGTCTCAGGTCGCTGGCCAGTACGTAGCTGCCGTCGTTGCCCAGCACCAGGGTGTTGATGCCGTCGCCGGTCAGCCGGGTCCACAGCGTGTCACCGGTGGCCGTGAGCTTGGCCAGTCCCCCCCAGAAAAGCGAAGGCACAACGTTGCTGTCGAACAGCGTGGCCGATACGACCAGGTTACCGGCCCGGTCTTCCAGCACGCCCCGCGCATAGACGCCATTGCCCTTTGGAAACCGCATTCGCCGGGTCCACAGCGTGTCGCCGCGGTAGTTCACCTTGCTCAGGTACAGCCCCTGCGGTTGTGGGTACGACGACCGGCCTACCAGCACGAACCCTCCCGCCACGGCCGTCATAAACTCGCCGGTTTCGTGGTAGCTGGGAGTCGCGACCAGCCGCGTCCACAACACCTGCGCGGCGGCCGGCTTTAGTGGTAGTAGCCCCAGCAGCAGCGCCAGGGGTAGAATCAAGCAGCGGTGATAGAGTTTTTTCATGGGTGGAAGGAAGGTAATGGCGGAAAGCAGCGAAGGTACGATAGGTAGCCTCACACTACCCGCCGCACCACCAGCGCCGCATTGCCGCCCGCCGTTCCGTCGAACTGCGCCATCAGGTAGCGGGCGGTTTCCGGCCCCAGGTCGCGGCGCGTGAGCACCGTGGTTTGGCCGGCGGGGCAGGGCTGGGGCGTCGTGGGCGCGCCGTCTTTCTGAGCCAGCCACAGGTGCAGAGGCGTGGCGGCGCGGTTTTCCACGGTCAGGGTGTAGGCCGGGCCGTAGCCCACCACGGCCAGGCGCACGGCCCGGCCATCGGGCACGGTAATGGGCAGGCGGCGCACAATGCGCGGGCTGTTGCTGCTGCGGCGGGCACTGGCGGCCACGGCCTGCCGCTTGTTGGCCTGCGCGAAAGCGGCGTCGAGCGCGGCCCAGCGAAACTGCGGGTCGGTATCGGTGCGCTGGCCAGCAATCAGGGTCTGCATCAGGCGCAGGGCGGCCCCGAGGCGGCGCAGCAGCTCGGGCAGGGCCAGTGTAGCCAGGCGCGGGGCGGCTTTGGCCGTGGTCTGCGTATCGTCGGCCGCTTCGAAGGCATCGGCCGCGTCGGCCGGCGCCTGCACCACGGCATCGGTGAGGCGGAAGGCGTCGCGCACCTTTTTGGGCAGGGCCTGCACCCGGCGCACCAGCTCGCGCACGTGGTTCACGTCTTCGGTGGCCTCGCCGTAGCGCACGTCGGTGTAGCCCAGGGTCAGGGCCTGCTTCAGGCCCACGTCGCCCATGCTCAGGGCGTAGCCTTGGGCGCGGGTCGAAAGCAGGGCCGCCGCCTGGGCCATGCGTTCGCGGGCCGTTTCCTTGTCCGTGGTGGTCGCCGTGGTGTCAGTATCCTGGGTCGACTGTCGGTCTTCGATGGCCGCCACCAGCTCGGCGCGGGTGGCCTCAGCAGCTTGCAGGGGTGCAAAATCAGCCAACTCTTTGGTGAAGTCGGCCACGGCCAGCCCCACGCGCTGCCCGCTTTGCAGCAGGGCGGTATCTTGGGTATTCATCAGGGACAAACTTTTGAATGTGAAAGGATAGGCGAATATAGGATTGTCTTGCTAAAATCGCAGCCCACCTGGCCTCCACCATCGGGCTTCCGCCTCAAAAGGCCGGCCCGCCCGCCACCGGCTGAAAACGCCAGCCGAAACAAGCCGCGTCTGGCGGGGAGCCTCCCCGGCGGCTGCCGTGCAATGCCTGGTCGTTGGTGCCAGAGCCCCGGAATCCCACCCGTTTGCGCTTTCCGGTTACCTTTGAACCATCCTTTTCACCCCGGCAGCCTGCCACGCCCTGCCGAATAAGTCACTACCACATGAACAAAAAATCCACCTTCGTTGCCACGGCCCTGCTGCTCATCGGGGCCGGGCTGCTGCAGGCCGGCTGCAAGAAGGCATGTGGCGATAACCTGCCGCAATATTCGCTGACGGAAGCGCAGCTCGCCTGGGGCAAGCCGTTCGCGGGAGGTGCCGTCTGGCGCTTTCGCAACGCGGCGGGCACCGAGCGCACCTACCAGGTAACCAAGTCGGAGAAACGGAGCATCGGCACGGGCGGAGCCAAAATCAGCGTTTGCCCCGGTTACTACGAAGAATATATCTTCTCTGATAGTGAGCGTTCGGATTCTACGAAGGATGGGCTTTTTTACCATCTACAGCTGGCCGCGCCGACGGGGGGTAATGAATCCGACTTCATACAATGGGGCGATGGAGACTATGCGCTGACCCCCAACGGTCCGGCACCCGGCCAGCTACCCTGGCACCCGGCCACGCTGGGCGGCCATTACTACCCCGAAGTAATGGAGGGCCAGAATACCATGTTTAGCCCGCTGGTGCTGCACATTTTCCTTACCCAGGCCGACGGCGTCGTCGCCTTCGACGACCGCCACGGCGTCCGCTGGACCCGCCCGTAGCCAACCGCCGCTCGCGCCGCCTGAATTAGCCAAGTCGCAATCCGCCCGTATGGAATGGCACGTGGCTCATCCGTAAGCACCCTAAGGCCATCCGTAAGAGCACTCGGGGTATACGTAAGAGCACTCAGGGCATACGTAAGGGCATTGGGGCCATACGTAAGGGCATTGGGGACGTACGTAAGGGCACTCGGGCCATACGTAAGAGCACTCGGGGCATACGTAAGGGCATTGGGGGCATACGTAAGAGCATTGTGGGCATACGTAAGCCTGCTGGCTGCCCACGTAGCATCAATCACCAGTTATTTGGTTCTCTTCTCCCCGGAGAGGGGCCAGGGGCGAGGCCCGGCCACCCCCTACAGCCCCAGGAGCGCTTCCGCCGCCGCCCAGGGCGTGAGCTGCCCCGCCGCCACGGCCGCCTGCACCACCGGCAGGCGCTCGCGCACGGCCGCGTCGGCGTAAAAGCGGCTTTCCAGGGCCTGGGCGATGCTCTGGTGCAGCCATTGCAGCTGCTGCTGCTGCCGCCGCTGGTCGAAGTAGCCGCTGGCGCGGGTGGCGGCGGCGTAGGCTTCCACCACCTGCCACAGCTCGGCGATGCCGGTGCCGGCCACGGCCGAGGTGAGCAGCACCGGCACCGTCTGGCCCGAGGGCGGGGCCGGAAACAGGTGCAGCGCGCTCTGGTAGTCGAGGCGGGCACGGCGGGCCGCCTGCTCGTTGCCGTGGTCGGCTTTGGTGATGCACAGCGCGTCGGCCATTTCCATGATGCCGCGCTTCACGCCCTGCAGCTCGTCGCCGGCCCCGGCCAGCATCAGCAGCAGGAAGAAGTCGACCAGGCCGTGCACGGTGGTTTCGGACTGGCCCACGCCCACGGTTTCGACGATAATCACGTCGTGGCCCGCCGCCTCGCACAGCAGCAGGGCCTCGCGGGTGGCGCGGGCCACGCCGCCCAGGCTGCGCCCCGCCGGCGAGGGCCGGATGTAGGCCGCCGGCTGAGCCGCCAGCCAGGGCATCCGCGTCTTATCGCCCAGAATGCTGCCGCCCCCGCGCTGGCTGCTGGGGTCCACGGCCAGCACGGCCAGCTTCAATCCTCTGGTTTCGACCAGATACCGCCCCAACGCCTCAATAAACGTGCTTTTGCCCACGCCCGGCACCCCCGTGATGCCCACCCGCAGGCTGCGGCCGGTGTGGGGCAGCACCAGGTGCAGCACCTCCTGGGCCAGGGCCTGGTCGGCGGGCAGGGTGCTTTCGACCAGCGTGATGGCGCGGCCCAGCACCGTGCGGGAGCCGGCCCGGATGCCGGCGGCGTACTCGGCGGCGGAAAGGCGGGAGGGAGGCAAAGACGAGAGGCAAAAGGCGTGAGGAAACGCCCGCAAAGAACGCCGCTGCGCCCGGCAATTCCCGCACCGGGCCGCGCCCACCGATATTATCGCGCAATTGGCCGACGGGAGTTGGCCGCTTCCGTGGCGCGGGTTTCCTTTGTAGCTGGTGCTTCGCCTATTGGGAGTGCCGCATGCCACTTTATGAACGTTTCGAAATACGCCCCGCTGCTGGCCGCCGCGCTGGCCCTGCCCCTGGCTGCCCGCGCCCAGAACGATTTAAGCAACTTCAGCGCCACCGGGCGGGGTGGGGTCATCAACACCTTCGCGCAGAACTACCAGGCCATCGGCATCAACCCCGCCAACCTGGGCCGGCCCGGCGAAGCCACCGTAGCCGTGACCGTGGGCGAAGCCGGGGCCGGCCTGGCCTCGCGCACGCTCAACAAAACCCTGCTCAAGCATATTCTTTTCGATGGCAGCCAGGCCATCGGCCCCGCCGAAAAAGCCCAGTTGGTGAACGGTTTCGAGGGCGAAAATGCCCTCAACGTCAACGTCGACGCCACCACCCTCGGCCTGGCCATCAGCCTGCCCAACGGCCTGGGGGCCTTGGCCGTCAGCAACCGGCAGCGCTTCGGGGCGCACCTGGCCCTCAACCACAACGCCGCCGACGTCATCGTGAACGGCAAGGACGCCGCCAGCGTGCAGCCCTACTACCCCAGCAGCGGCGCCAGTGGCACGCTGCCCCCGCCGCTGCTCTCCAACTTCCTCGACGGCACCGCCATCCAGCTGGCCTGGACCAGCGAGTACAACATCGCCTACGG
>JALYUI010000383.1 GCA_030853845.1 Bacteroidota bacterium
TCTTTGTTCAACGACAAGACGCAAAGATGCGTCTCTACATCGTTCCTGCGGCCTTTCAGCTTAACTCAAACACCTTCTAACGGAAACTGCTAAGCGATAGATTTGCGATTATGTTCGGCGAGTCGCCGGGCGGGGTGTTACGCGCCCTTGGCCGGTTCAGTGCGCTTTGGCCGGTTAATTAGTGGTTCAGGTAGCCGGGCCGGCGCGTAATGTCGTAAGCCAGCCTTCAGTAAAATGCCGCCGGCCGGGACTTTCCCGCCGCCTCTCGCCCTTATGCAAGAACAAACCCGCCTCCGCGAAGCCCGCGCCAAAACCGCCGCCTGGAAGCAGTTTGGCCCCTACCTCACCGAGCGGCAGTGGGGCACGGTGCGCGAAGACTACTCCGCCAGCGGCGACGCCTGGAACTACATCACCCACGACATGGCCCGCGCCTACGCCTACCGCTGGGGCGAAGAAGGCCTCGGCGGCATCAGCGACGACCAGCAGCGGCTGTGCTTCGGCATCGGCCTCTGGAATGGCCAGGATAACCAGCTCAAGGAGCGTCTGTTTGGCCTCACCAACGGCCAGGGCAACCACGGCGAAGATGTCAAGGAGAACTACTACTACCTCGACAGCACCCCCACGCACTCCTACATGCGGATGCTGTACAAGTACCCGCAGGCCGCTTTCCCTTATGAGGAGCTGCGGGCCGAAAATGCCGCCCGTACCCGCCAGGAGCCTGAATTCGAGCTGCTCGACACCGGCATCTTCGCCGAAAGCCGCTACTTCGACGTGTTCATCGAATACGCCAAGGCCGGCCCCCAGGACCTGCTCATCCAGCTCACCATTCACAACCGCGGCCCCGAAGCCGCGCCGCTCACGGTGCTGCCGCAGCTCTGGTTTCGCAACACCTGGACGCTGGGCTACGACGACCACCGGCCCGAAATCAGTCGCGTGGCGTTTGATACGATGGCGGCCGAGCACCGCGATTTGGGCCGCTACCAGCTGTATTGCGACCGGGCCGAAGAGCTGCTGTTCTGCGAAAACGAAACCAGCCCCACGCTCTTCGGCAAGAAGCGCAAATGGAAAAACAAGGCCGGCCGCTACTTCAAAGACGGCATCAACGAATACATCGTGCAAGGCCAGGCCACGGCCGTGAACCCCGCCGAAACGGGCACCAAGGCCGCCGCCCGCTACCAGCTCGACGTGCCGGCCGGCGCGGCCCGCGTGGTGCGCCTGCGCCTCAGCCAACCCCCGCACGAAGCCCCGTTTGCCGATTTCGACCAGCTGTTCGTCATCCGCCGCGCCGAGGCCGACGAGTTCTACGACTGCGTGCAGGAGGGCCTCACCAATCCCGACGCCCGCAACGTGCAGCGCCAGGCCTTCGCCGGCATGCTCTGGAGCAAGCAGTATTATTACTACGACGTGAGCCAGTGGCTCGACGGCGACCCCGCCCGGCCCACGCCGCCGGCCCAGCGCCTCACGGGCCGCAACGCGGCCTGGCGGCACCTGCACAACGCCGACGTTATTTCGATGCCCGACAAATGGGAGTACCCCTGGTACGCGGCCTGGGATTTGGCCTTCCACTGCCTGCCGCTGGCCATGGTGGATACCGACTTCGCCAAGCAGCAGCTGCGCCTGCTGTGCCAGGATGGCTACCTGCACCCCAACGGCCAGATGCCCGCCTACGAGTGGCATTTCAGCGACGTGAACGCCCCCGTGCACGCCTGGGCCACCTGGCGCGTGTACCAGATGGACCGCAAGCTGCACGACGGCCAGGGCGACACCGAATTCCTCGAAGCCGTGTTCCAGAAGCTGGTGATGACCTTCACCTGGTGGGTGAACCGCAAGGACCGCGACGAGCGCAACATCTTCGAGGGCGGCTTCCTGGGCATGGACAACATCGGCGTGTTCGACCGCTCGGCCCCGCTGCCCACCGGCGGCAAAATCGAGCAGAGCGACGGCACCAGCTGGATGGCCATGTTCGCCCTCAACCTGATGCGCATGGCCCTGGAGCTGGCCCAAACCCGGCCCGCCTACGAAGAAATGGCCACCAAATTCTTCGAGCATTTCCTCTACATCGCCGATGCCATGACCCGCGGCGGCGGTGGCAAATTCAACCTCTGGGACGAGGAGGACAAGTTTTACTACGACGTGCTGCACGCCCCCGACGACTCGCGCACCCGCCTGCGCATCCGCTCCATGGTGGGCCTCATTCCGCTGTTTGCCGTGGAAGTAATTGACGACGAGCTGCTGGCCACCGTACCCGAATTCCACGCCCGCGCCCTGGCCCTGATTAAGCGGCGGCCGGCCCTGGCCGCGCTGGTGAGCCGCTGGCAGGAGCCCGGCCAGGGGGCGCGCCACCTCATGGGCCTGCTGCGGCCCCGCCGCCTGCGCTACGTGCTGGCCCGCATGCTCGACGAATCCGAATTCCTCTCCGAGTTCGGCATCCGCTCGCTCTCGCGCTACCACCTCGATAACCCGTACTGGTACCACATGGGCGAAAAGGACAGCTTCTCGGTGCGCTACGTGGCCGGCGAGGCTGATTCGGATATGTTCGGCGGCAACTCCAACTGGCGCGGCCCCGTGTGGTTTCCGGTCAACTACCTCATCATCGAGTCGCTGCAACGCTTTTACAGCTACTACGGCGATGCCTTTACCATTGAGTACCCCACCGGCTCGGGCCAGCTGCACACCCTGGCCCAGGTGGCCGATGCTCTGTCGGCCCGCCTCGCCCGCCTGTTTCTCAAGGATGAAAATGGCCGCCGCCCCGCCTTCGGCCCGGCCGAAACCCTGCAAACCGACCCGCACTTCCGCGACCACCTGCTCTTCCACGAATACTTCCACGGCGACGACGGCCACGGCCTCGGCGCCAGCCACCAAACCGGCTGGACCGGCCTGGTAGTGCGCCTGCTGCATACGGCGGGCGGGTAGGTTAGGCGCTCAGAAAAGACATAATCAGAACGTCATGCTTCATCTGTCGTCCGCTTGCCGAAGCATCTCTACCGCGCGACTAAATGATTTTACTACTGCGGTAGAGATGCTTCGGCAAG
>JALYUI010000557.1 GCA_030853845.1 Bacteroidota bacterium
GAATTTCCATTCGGGCGGCGCTTCTCTTTGGGGCTGTTTTGAATAAAGGCACGTCATGCTGAACGCAGTGAAGCATGACGTGCCTTCTTAACCGTTAATCATTAACCGTTAATCACTAACCATTACCCTAATACCCCAGCGCAGTATCGTCGCCGCGGGGGTCGGCCCCGCCTTCGAGCACGCCGTCGGGGCGCACGTGGATGAGGTCGAGGCGGCCCCAGGGCAGGCGTGGGTTGATGGGGTAGCCGTGGGCGCGCAGGGTGTCCTGGGCGGCGGGCAGCAGGGCGCCGGCTTCGACGTCAATCTGGTCGGGTAGCCACTGGTGGTGCAGGCGCGGGGCCGTGACGACCTGCTGGGCGTTCAGGCCGTAGTCGACAATGCCCAGGATGCTTTGCAGTACGATGGTAATGATGGTGCTGCCGCCGGGCGAGCCCGTGACGAGGGCGACTTTGCCATTGCGGGTGAGGATGGTGGGCGTCATGCTGCTGAGCATACGCTTGCCGGGCGCAATGGCGTTGGCTTTGCCCCCGGTGAGGCCGTAGGAGTTGGGCGCGCCGGCCTTGGCCGCGAAGTCGTCCATCTCATTGTTCAGCAGGAAACCCGCGCCAGGCACCACTACCTTGCTGCCGTAGCCGCCATTGAGAGTGGTTGTGCAGCTCACGGCGTTGCCGAAGGCATCGATGATGTTATAGTGGGTGGTTTCGGTGCTTTCGTAGCCGGGCAGACCCACGCCGGCCGCTACGGCGCTGCTGGCCGTGGCCCGGCCCCGCGAGCGGAACGAGGCTGCGCGCTGGCGGTTGTAGTCGGTGTCGAGCAGCTTCTGCACGGGCACGGTGCCGAAGTCGGGGTCGCCGAGGTAGGTGGCGCGGTCGGCAAAGGCGCGGCGCTCGGCCTCGGTCACGAAGTGCACAGCCAGCGGGGTGTGGTAGCCGGCCTGGGCTAAATCCATCGGCTCCAGCATTTGCAGCATTTGCAGCAGGGCCACGCCACCAGCGCTGGGCGGCGGCATAGTGATAACGTCGTAATCGCGGTAGTGGCCGCGCAGGGGCTCGCGCCACTTGGCCTGGTAGCCGTCGAGGTCTTTCTGGGCCACGAGGCCGCCGCCGGCCTTCATGGCGGCCAGTAGCAGGCGGGCCGTTTCGCCCTGGTAGAAACCGGCCCGGCCCTGGTCGCGGATGCGGGCCAGGGTACGCGCCAGCTCGGGCTGGTGCAGGGTGTCGCCGGGCTGCCACTCGCCGCCGCCGGGGCGCAGGTAGGCGGGTGTGCTGCCGGGGTTGTACTTCTGGAAATCGGCGCGGGTCCGGTTCAGGCCGGCGGCTTCTTTTGCGGTGAGGGCCACGCCCCAGGTGGCCAGCGTCACGGCCGGCTGCACCAACGTGGCCCACGAGAGCTTGCCCAGCTGCTTGTGCAGCGTGGCCATACCGGCCACGGTGCCGGGGGTACCCACGGCCAGCGGGCCGGCCGTGCTCAGATTTTCGATGAGGTTGCCCTGCTTGTCGAGGTACATGTCGCGCGATGCCCTGGCAGGGGCCGTTTCGCGGAAGTCGAGGGCACCGGCCGAGCCGTTGCGGTCGCGGTAGAGCAGGAAGCCGCCCCCGCCGATGTTGCCAGCCGCGGGCAGGGCCACTGCCAGGGCAAACTGCACGGCCACGGCCGCGTCGTAGGCGTTGCCGCCGCGCTGCAAAATCTGGGTGCCGATGCGGGAGGCTTCGGGGTGGGCCGAAACCACCATGGCGTAGCGCGCCAGCCGGGGCGCGGCGGCCTGGGGCAGGGGCGAGGCCAGCGAGCCTTCGAAGGCGCGCGAGGTAGATGTTACGGGGCGCTCGGCCGAGCAGGCCAGCAGCAGGGCCAGCGGGAGGGTGAGTAGACGGTGCTTCATAGAGATGGGAATTCTACGACAAAGTACGCCAAACCCGGTCCCCGTAGCTATTTGCTCCGCGAAAATACTGATTGTTGGCTGCGCAACCGATGGCACATGAGGGCCTTAGCGTACCTGCCCGCGCCGGAGCCTTACATTTGGCCCACACCGACCTGACTATGGCTAAGAAAACCACTTCCGCTACTGCCGCTCGCCCATCCACTACCGCGCCTGCCGCTGCCGCCGCATTCTCACCGGCCCATTCGGTGGCCGCGAAACCCGTTGCCAAACCCGTTGCCAAACCCGTTGCCAAAGCTGCGGCAAAGCCTAGGGCCGGAGCAGGGGCCAAGGCAACGAAGGCAGCTCCCGCGGCCAAAGCCCCCGCCAAGCCGCGCCGCCCGGCCCCGCTGCCGCTCGTGAAAAACGACGTGTGGCTGGTTCCCTACGAGCCGGTGCTGCGCGCCCGGCAAGCCCGCCTACAGGCCCGGCTGGCCGAGATTGAGCAGTACCACGGCTCGCTGGCCAACTACGCCACCGCTCACCAGCAGCTGGGCCTGTACCACGATGCTGGGCGCGGCGGCTGGGTGTACCGCGAGTGGGCTCCGGCGGCGGCCGGCCTGTTTCTGATTGGTGATTTCAATGGCTGGGACCGGCAGGCTAACCCCCTACAAAAGCTCGATTTTGGCGTGTGGGAGGTGTTTTTGCCCGATGCCGAATACGACCAGCGCCTCAGCCACGGCAGCCGCTACAAGGTGCACATCGTGACTGAAGCCGGGGGTAAGGACCGCCTGCCCGCCACCCTGCGCCGCGCCGTGCAGGACGAACACACCAAGGACTTTGCCGGCCAAATCTGGCGGCCCGCCCAGCCTTTCGCCTGGACCGACCAGCAGTTCCGGCCCGCTACGGCGGTGGCCGAGCCGCTCATCTACGAGGCGCACGTGGGCATGGCCACCGAGGAAGGCCGGGTGGGCAGCTACCGCGAGTTTGCCGACAACATCCTGCCCCGCATCGAGGCCGACGGCTACAACGTCATTCAGCTGATGGCCGTGCAGGAGCACCCGTACTACGGCTCGTTCGGCTACCACGTGGCCAACCTGTTTGCCGCCAGCTCGCGCTTTGGCCCGCCCGAGGACCTTAAGTTTCTCATTGACGAAGCTCACCGGCGCGGCATTGCCGTGCTGCTCGACATCGTGCATTCGCACGCCGTGAAAAACGAAGCTGAGGGCCTGGCCGATTTCGACGGCTCGGGCAACCAGTATTTTCACAAGGGCGAGCGCGGCAACCACCCCGGCTGGGACAGTAAGCTGTTTGACTACGGCCGGCCCGAGGTGCAGCGCTTCCTGCTCAGCAACCTGCGCTTCTGGCTCGAAGAATTCCACTTCGACGGCTTCCGCTTCGACGGCGTGACGAGCATGCTCTACCACCACCACGGCGAGGGTGTGGCCTTCGTGGGCTACGAAAACTACTTCGGCCCCAGCGCCGATGAAGATGCTATTCTGTATTTGCAGCTGGCAACCACGCTGGCCCACGAGCTTAAAAAAGGCAGCCTGCTGGTGGCCGAGGACATGAGCGGCCTGCCCGGCCTGTGCCGCCCTATCAAAGAAGGCGGCGTGGGCTTTGATTACCGCCTGGCCATGGGCATTCCGGACTACTGGATTAAGCTGCTCAAGCACACGCCCGACGAGAACTGGCGACTCGGCGACCTCTGGCACACCCTCACCAATCGCCGCGCCGGCGAGAAAACCATTGCCTACGCCGAAAGCCACGACCAGGCCCTGGTAGGCGACAAAACCCTCGCCCATTGGCTGTTCGATGCCGGTATTTATGCCCACATGAACGTCGCCGATGGCGACCCTGGCGCGGCGCGGGCGCTGGCGCTGCACAAAATTATCCGCCTGCTCACGCTGGCGGCCGGCGGCGAGGGCTACCTCAACTTCATCGGCAACGAGTTCGGCCACCCCGAATGGGTCGATTTCCCCCGCGCCGGTAACGACTGGAGCTACCACTTCGCCCGCCGCCAGTGGAGCCTGGGCGACAACCCCGACCTGAAATTCCATCAAATGGGTGAGTTCGACAAGGCGATGGTGCACCTGGCTAAAGCGCGCCACCTGCTGGCCGCCGGCCCGGCGGTTTTGCTCAAGCACGACGAGGGAACCAGGTGCTGGCCTTCGAGCGCGGCGGCCTGGTATTCATCGTGAACCTCCACGTCGAAAAAAGCCTGACTAATTACCGCTTCTGGGTAACGGAGGAAGGGAAATACCGTGTGGTGCTGTCGTCCGACAACGGCCATTTCGGCGGCTTCGACCGGCCCGATGAAGCGTTTGAGTACGAGACATTCGAGCACCAGCTAAGCCTGTACCTGCCGAGCCGGGTGGCGCTGGTACTGGCGCGGGGGTAAAGGGCGGAGCCTCTGAGGAAGTGATATTTGTAGTCAAGAAAATAAATAAATATATACTTTACAAATAAATTATTTGCAAGTCGTTAACTATCATATTATTAAAAATTATTTCTAATAATATTTGCATTAATAATAGATAATGTTTTACCTTTCGCATCCTTTTCACCATTTCTGTTGCTCTGATTTAATCAGAGTTCCTGCGCTAGCCCTCCATGCTGGCTTATGTTCTACTCCGTTACTCCCCCTCTAGTGTGGCTTTCCGCAACCCTAATATGTGGGTGGTCATTCAGTTACCCCTGTGCTACTAACCGGCTTCCGAGCTAGATGCATTCCTTTCGCATGTACTCCGACCCATGTTCTCATTGAGGAGCGTGGCTTCCATTCATATTCACGAGATTCCTCTTTGAGGATTTGAGCTTACGCTGTTACGGCCAAGCGTACTGCAATACCTGTGTATTGTCGGCCCAAGGGATTGATGAATGTTTACGCTCACATTAGCGATTATTATGTGCATCCGTCTGCAAACTGATTGGTAATGGTTGCTTTTTCCACAAATTCACCGATTTTGAAAGTTCTAATTTCTGCAATTTTACTGGCACTTAGTGTAGCAGTCACATTTCTTTTTTTTCACCAGCCACCGGTCATCGCATATGTCGACTCTGCCAAAATGTTAAATGGATACCAGGCTATGATTGATGGCCGCAAAACCTTTCAAAAGAAATCCCATGGATGGCAAACAAATGTTGATACGCTCGCTGCCGGGCTCCAGCAATCCATTAAGGGTTACGAACGAAAGGCGGCTGGTATGACGCCTAAAGAAAGAAGTCTTTCGCAACAACTGCTTGGCGGCAAGCAAAAGCAGTTAGCCGACTACCAACGGGCCATTCAGCAGAAGGGCCGCGAAGAAGAAGCCAAAGACAACGAAAAGATTTTAATTACCGTCAACGCCTTTTTAGCGCGTTATGGAAAAGAGCACGGTTATGACTTAATCCTGATTGCCTCCCCAGCCGGAACAATTGCTTATGCCAAGCCAG
>JALYUI010000564.1 GCA_030853845.1 Bacteroidota bacterium
CAGCAGTACCCACCTGCAAACGCGCCGGCACGCGCCGGCCGGGCGCGGGTGCGCCGGCCGGGGGGGAATCGCCGAAAGCCGTAGTGGGTTCACCGTATCCGGCCCGCCGGGGTTGGCCGTCGGCGGGTTGTAGCGGGAAGGTACTACGGCCGGGGCCAGGGTCCGCAAAATACTTTTTGAGTAGGTTAGCTGTCCCGAAATCCTTCCAAACAACGTTCGTATTTTGTACATTTGCTGGACATCGGCCGATTACCACTACTTTTTGCCTGCTTTGCTATGAATAATCGTCGTTTGAATTATCTATTGGCCACTATCCCGGCCGCTATCCTGCTAGTGGCCGCCCCGGCGCAGGCTCAGAGCGTGCAGTGGGCCGCCCGTCTGGTGGCAGTGTCGTCGCAGAAAGCCGAGGGCAAGGAAGCGTTTGCCCCTTCCAAGGTATTGGGCGCGCCCGATGCCCTGCCCCTGGGCGAAATCAGCAACAACGCCTGGATTCCGCGCAAGGAAGGCCCCAGTGAGTTCATCGAGGTAAAGTTTGCCCGCTCAGTAGCTGCCCAGCAGGTCACCATTGTCGAGAACTTCAACCCCGGCTCCATCATCAAAGTCGAGCTGATTGATACCAAGGGCGAGCGGCACGAGGTGTATACCAACACCAACCCCGGCCCCATTCCCGAGCCCTCGCGCTCGCTCGAAATCAAGTTTCCGGCCGCCGAATACCGCACCCTGGGCGTGAAGGTTTTCATGAACACCGGCAAGGTGGAAGGCGTGAACCAGATTGATGCCATCGGCATTTCCGACGTGGCCGCCACCATGGTGAAGCAGGCCTTCGAGGGCGAGAAAGGCCCCGACGCGGTGAAGTCGAGCCAGTTCGACTCGGTCCTCATCAACCTCGGCCCCACCGTGAACACGCGCTTCGTGGACACCCACCCGGTCATCTCGCCCGACGGCCGCACCCTTTACTTCGCCCGCCAGAGCTACCCCGGCAACGTGGGCGGCGCCCGCGACCCGCAGGACATCTTCGTGGCCCGCCTCCTATCGGGCAGAAACAAGGCCTGGGGTCAGGCCAAGAACATGGGCGAGCCCACCAACACCCCCGAAGACCCCAACGGCCTGGCCTCCATTTCGGCCGACGGCCGCACCGCCTTGCTCATCGGCGTGTACGAAGACGGCCTGATGGAGCCCAAGGGCTTCAGCATCAGCAAGCGCACGCCCGGCGGCTGGGCCAAGCCTGTGAAGGTCGACATTGAGAACTACTATAACAAGGACCCGCTGAACATCGACGCTTTTATGGCCACCTCGGGCAAGGCCCTGCTGATGGCCGTGGAGCGCACCGACGGCCTCGGCGGGCAGGATATCTACGTGAGCTTCCCGAAGGACGACAACCTGCCCGGCGTGATGCACGACACCAAGAGCGCCAAGAAGTGGACCAAGCCCAAGAACCTAGGCCCCAACGTGAACACCACCGGTGCCGACTTTGCCCCCTTCCTGGCCGCCGATGAGAAGACGCTGTATTTCGCCAGCGACGGGCGCGGCGGCTACGGCAAGTCCGACATCTTTTACACCAAGCGCCTCGACGATACCTGGACCAACTGGAGCCCCCCGCGCAACCTCGGCCCGGTAGTGAACTCGCCCGACTTCGATGCTTACTACACTATCTCGGCCGCCGGCCAGGATGCCTACCTCGTGTCGTCGCGCAACGGCACGGGCGGCTCGAAGGACATTTTCCGCATCTCGCTGGCCCCCGCCTTCCAGCCCGAAGTAGTAACGCTCGTGACCGGCCGCGTGCTCGACCAGGCCACCGGCAAGCCCATCAAGGCCATTATTCACTACGAAAACCTGCTCACGGGCGAAGAAATCGGCTCGACCGAAACCGACCCCGCCACCGGCGAATACACCATTGTGCTGCCCAGCGGCGTGCAGTACGGCTACCGCGCCGAGGCCAAAGGCTACCTGGCCGAAAGCGCCAACCTCGACGTGACGGCCAAGGACAAGTACACCGAGCAGAAGCAGGACCTCTACCTCGTACCCTTCAACGTGGGCCAGACGGTGAAGATGAACAACATCTTCTTCCAGCAGAGCAAATACTACCTCACCACCAGCTCCTACCCCGAGCTGCTGCGCCTCATCCGCATCATGAAGGACTACCCGACGGTGGAAATCAAGCTCTCGGGCCACACCGACAACCAGGGCGACCCGTCCCTGAACCTCAAGCTCAGCCTCGACCGCGTGAATGAGGTGAAGAAGTACCTCAGCAGCCACGGCATCAACGGCGGCCGCATCAGTACCGAAGGCTTCGGCGACACCCAGCCCATTGCCAGCAACGACCAAGAGGACACCCGCATGAAAAACCGCCGCGTCGAATTCACCATCACCAAGAAATAGCGGCCTGGCTGCTACCAGTAAAAAGCCCCGGCTCGGTTCGCGAGTCGGGGATTTTTGCTGTGCTACGGGCGCGGCGGGGCTTTGGGAGCCGGCCCCGCCGCGGGCGGCGGCTTCGGCAACTGTGCAGCTGCGGGCGACGGCTGAGAAGCCGGACCCTGGGCCTGCGCCTGCGTCGTGGTGACCGTTGGAGCCGGCATCACCTTGGGCGGCCGGCGCGCGAACTCATCCAACCGGCCCTCGGAGCTTTCCACGCCGGCCATCTCCAGCAGCTCGTCGTAGAATTCGGCCACCTGTACCCGGTCTTCCGGCAGCACCATCAGGGGGTCGAGCTGGGCCAGCGTGTGGTCCATCGATTCGAGGTAGGCTTCGCGGCTGGGGGCATTGCGGGTAATCTGTACAAAGTCGAAGGCGGCAATCACCAGCAGGCGGTTGATTTCGGGCCGGGCTTCGGCGTGGCTTTTAGTCGAAGCACTGGCTTCAGCTACGTGCTTGGTGAGTTCGATAAAATCTTCCAGCCGCGCTATCACCAACCCCGAGCCTGGTCTTTGGCCAAAGCTGGGTAGTGCCAGGACAAGGAATAGGATGCAACAGTAAAATAATTTCATAGAGTCGGGTAAGCAGATAAGCGGGGTAAAGTTGGCTATAATTGGGAATTTATCGGGCTATAATTGCAAATATGGGAAAACCCGGCCATAGTCGGCCCAAAACGAGGCGGCCACTGGCCGTCGCCTCCCACTACCGGGAAGCGCCGCCAATGGCCGGGCAAAGGGGTTCGCCGCGGGGCGGCCGGCGTTATTCGCGGCTGTTGCCCCCTTCCACAAAGGCCGTCAGGCGGCCTTCCGAGCTGTCGAGGCCCACGATATCAAGCATATCCTGGAAATACTCGGCCACCTGTTCCCGGTCTTTCACGCCGGGCATCATGGGTTTTAGCTTCGCCAGGCCGGCATCCAGGGTTTTGTAGTAGGCTTCGCGGGTGGGCTGATGGGCGGCCAGGGCCAGAAAATCACTGGCGGCCTGCACCAGCACCCGATTTAGCAGGGGCCGGGTTTCGGCCGGCAGCTTCTTGCTGCTGATGCCGATAACTACTTCGGCCTGGGTTTTCCGGACCAGCTCCTGAAGCTGGGCCACCGCTTTGGCCGGCACCGGCGCGGGAGTTTGGGCCTGGACGGCGAAGGCTCCTAGTAGCAGGGCAGTCAGTATAATTTTCAGCATGACCGGAAATAATTAAGTGATATTTTACCTTATTGATTTCAGATACAATTTAACAATATATTGAAATAATTAATATAATAATTTAAAAAAATCTTCTCAATAGCCAAAAAAATACCCCATTCTGGACCAAATGCGCACGAAAACGGCCGGATGGCGGG
>JALYUI010000572.1 GCA_030853845.1 Bacteroidota bacterium
GTCCACGCTACAAACCTTTCCTCGCCGGGGCAACAAGCGCCCGGCCTTCCATATCCTGCTCTACCTGGCTGAGCTACGCCAGCGGCCTCACGGCCCCCAGCGGCGGGATTCGAACCCGCGACCCGGGCATTAAAAGTGCGAAGTATGGCCGGGCTACGACACCCGGCGAGGGTTGGCAAAGAAGAAATTGGGGCAAAAAACGGCCGGTGGTTTTTTACTGCGCGTCTACCAGTTTCGCCATCGGAGCACTGGGGCTTCGGGCAGGACTCGAACCTGCACGCCTTGCGGTACAGTCACCAGAAGTAGCACCGGCCTACGGCACCCAATTCCTGTTTTTTGTTTCCGGGTGGGGCAACACTCGCCCGGCCAGCCGGGGCGGCCCTACCAATGTGCGGACGCCCTGCCCGAAGGCAGCACTTCGGGAGTCGAACCCGCGACCATCCCCTTATTTAGAGCGAAGGAAGGCCGGACTACGGCACCCTCCCGGAAACGTATTGCAAATTAAATTATCCGAAAAATTCGGGGCAACGAGCGGCCGGCGTATAGTTTCACCCGAAACCGAAGCTTTGGGTCGGGGCTCGAACCCACAGTACCGGATATGGGACTGGAAACGACCTGAAGTAACGCCTGCCTACGGCACCCGAATCAGCGGAGCCCACCGAGGTGGGACGCGCGCCGACAAGGGGCGGCGTCCCGGTCGGCGACTGCCCCAGGTGGGCAGCCGTCTTCCTCATATCGGCAGTGTTTAAACGGTTTTCATGTCGGTTTTATTTTGAAGTCTGCGTTAGAAAAGGGGAATGGGCGGCGGGCTACATTTGATGAAGGGAATCGAACCCTCACCGCCGTAGCGGCCCACCTGGCACCCGCGAAGCAGGCCACGCCTACGCCACCTTGTTGTTTAAGATGTGCGGCCGGGGGTTCCGCTTTATTGCCCGGCCGTTCCGCATTTCAGGGTTTACAAGTCAATTTTCTCGATTTCGGTGAGCGCCGAGCCGCCGTTATCCAGCGCGCTCAGCACGTCGAAAACTTTGTCGGACCAGCCGGCGATGAAGGCCACGCCCATTTCGGGGCGCACCGCCAGCGGCACGCTGCCGTGCCCGGCCAGGTCGAAGAGGTAGAGGCGGGCCTGCGGAGCCACGGTGCGGCGGTAGTCGGCCCAGATGCGGCCGAACACGCCCCCGTCGCCGGTGCTGTTCCAGAGCTGGCAGTCGGTGAAAATCATCACCTTATCCACCACCTCGCGGCGCAGCAATAGCTCCTGGATTACCAGGTGGCCGTTGGTGGAGTAGCCCACCTCGCCTTCGCGGCGGTACAGCTCGTCCACGTTGCGCAGCACAGGGCCCTGGGGCAGCGTCACGCGCTTCCACACGTTGCCGAACATGCCGGCCACCACGTTGCGGCAGCGGCTCTGCAGCAGCATGCCCAGCACCAGGCCCACGTCGTAGAGCAGCACTTTGCTGCGCGCCGACACCGGCTGCTGCATCGAGCCCGACACGTCGCAGGCTACCACCACGCGAGTGTCGGCCCCGAAGCCGCGCAGGTTTACCGCGCTGTAGGCAATGGCCGTTTCCAGGGCCGCCAGCACGGCGGCCACGTGCCCGCCCGGCACCGCCTTCACCTCGCGGTAGGCGGCCAGGAAGCGGAAGGGCAACTGCTTGCTGCGGGCCACCGCCCGCTCGTCGGCCAGGGTGGTGCACACCTGCTCCATCGTGGCAGCCGAAACTTCGGCTTCCAGAATGTTGCGCAGGTTGCGCAGCAGGGCCATGTAGCCCAGCTTGCCGCTGGCCACCAGCGTTTCCCAGGCGCTGCGGAAGGCCGTTTGCCGTTCCGCAACACTGGCGTATGGAGCCTGGCCCAGGGCCGACAGCTCGGTTTCCCAGGTGTAGGGCGTGGGCAGCTCGCCGCGCACCAGTTGGTCGAACAGGGCCTGCTGGGCCGCATCCTTGGCGCGGGGGTGCACCAGGAACAAGGCGTCGCGCAGGCGCACCGCCCCGGCCCGGTCATACTTGGCTAGCTGGTAGCCATCGAACCGGTTGAAGCTCATGGCCAGGCCTTTCTGCACCTGCTTCGAGAGCCGGTTCAGGGTTTTCATGCCGCTGCGGGTGTTGGCCTGGGTGTAGAAGGCCAGCAGCTCGGTGATTTCGTCGGGGCGCTGCACCACGCGGGCCACCAGGCGGCTCACGAGGCTGTCGCCCCGGTGCAGCCGGGCCAGCTCCACGGCCAGCACCAGCGGCACCGAGCGCAGGTGCATCTGCTCGCGGGCATACACGGCCAGCCGGGCCACGAAGAGCGGGTCGTTTTTCGCCACCAGCTCGCGCAGGCACTGCAAACGGGTATCCGCTTTTTCGTAGAACTGGTCGCTGAGGGCGGCCGTAGCCACGGCGGCGTAGAGCTCCAGCTGGGGCGTGAGGGTGAAGGCGGGTGCCCCCTCGTAGTTGACGGTGGGCGCGGGGTTTCGGGCGAAGAAGTTGAAACGCATAGTGGTGGGAATTGGGAGTGAAAAAGGAAGTTGAAAATTAGTTTCCGGAAAATAGCAGGCACCGAAAACGAGCAATTATTTCTCGTTTATAATTGGATTAATTCGAAATCCAATTTGAATTAGGCACACCTCAGCCCAGCAAATAAAACGCGGTTTTATCTGAGAATTACGAGCACGAAAAAGCCCGGCGCTTGCGGGGCCGGGCTGTTCTACTTCGCAGGAATTACGCCGACTTATCGACGCATACAACCAGGAAGAAAAGCACGGCCGCGCCGTTTATCCAGGCCGCGGGCGGACCGGAGCTGTGTCGGTTCAGGCTGGTAACTGGAATGATTGAGGCGCATTGGGTGAATGGATAAGCAACTGAGAAGCGGCAGACAACAAAAAACCCGAGCGGTTGGGCTCGGGCGGTAGCGGGGTTTCAGCGGGGGCTGAAATCAGGCAAACGTACCGAGCGGAGACAGCCGACCTGGCTGCATCTTATCCGAATTACTGAAATTTAGTTCGTGGCGGTACATGGCTTTTTGCTTTTGCTGCGACAAAGATTGAGGAATAATATTTACGGTGCAAATAAAATTCAGAAATTAATTAAATTATTTTTCTAGCCGCAATTTTCAGCAGAATATATGTCAGTAACGACCCGGCCCGACATGCTGAGCTTGCCGAAGCATCTCTACTGCTTCGTATGCGCCGTGCAACGAAGCAGTAGAGATG
>JALYUI010000574.1 GCA_030853845.1 Bacteroidota bacterium
GGGTTGCCTGCTCACGGGCTGCTGCTTTGGCGAGGCCACTACCAGCGCCTGGGGCCTGACTTACGCGGCCGGGTCGCCCGCGTGGTGGGCGCAGGTGCAGGCGGGGCTCCTACCGGCCGGTGCCCCCCACAGCCTGCCGGTGGTGCCCACGCAGCTGCTGGCCCTGCTGCTGTGCGCGACCGTGGGCGGAGTGCTGCTGGCCACCCGCAACCGGCGCTGGCCGGTGGGCTCGTGGCTGCTGCTGCAAACGGGCCTGCTGCTGCTGGGGCGCTTCGGGCAGGGCTTCTGGCGCGACCCGGCCAGCGAGCCGGTGGCGGGCACTCTGCATCCGTTGCTGGGCGGGCAGTGGCTGGAGCTGCAATTGTGGCTGCTGCCGCTGGCGCTGCTGGCATTGGGCGCGTGGGCGTGGCGCGTGCGGCGGCCAGTAACATCAAGCCTGCTTCAACAACCGGTAGCAACCGCCCTACCGGTACCAGCGAGCCGGTACCTACTGGTGCTGGTGGGACTGCTGGCTGTTACGGCGGCGCTGTCGGCTACGGCTCTCACGCCGCCGGAGACGATGGTGGTGCGCGGGGTGCTGTTATTGGTTTTGGTCATGGAAGCCAGCCAGCTCCTAGTGATGGGTTCAATGCTGCAAGGCAGGCAATCAACTACCTGGTCGCTGCACTTATTGCGCTCTCTGCCGCTGCCACGCTTGCTGCCGGTGGGACTGGCGGCCGTAGTATTCGTGCTCACCAGCCAAACGCCAGCCGACAGCACCCAGCATCGGGCACTGCTTATTTCGCTCGGAGCCGCGCAGGGTCAGTACGATGAAGACCTGACTCAGGAAATGAGTGGCTGCGGTAGTAGCCTGGGAGGCAGCACTCGTACCGTGAATCGCACTGCCTTCTACCACAATTATCGCGTCGCCGGCGGGAGCGTTGCCTATGCTCTGCATAATGAGCAAACCAATAGCATCCAGAAAGTAGGTGCGGGCGTGACAGTGGGCAGCGAGCAGATTGGATTCCAACGCTTGGTTCCCAACCAGCCGTTCATCCCCAACCCTCCCCGTACCACGCACAGTTTTGCGTTGTTCGACATTAACCCGTTTATGGAAGGCCGTTTTCGGCTGGGTCAGCTAAGCGTCGGGTATCGGGGAGGAATGCATATAGGGTTACTAGGCCACGTCAGCCACACGGCGGCCGATTCGTCGGTCGAATACTCCTATCTGGCCCCGGATGCGCGGCTGTGGGTGGGCAACCGGCGGGTCCTGTTCGGGCAGGTCGATACGGGGACGGGGTTCATGGCCCTGGGCAATTACACTTCGCGCTTCGGGCTGGGTACCGGCCTGGGAGCCGACGACGGCCGCTATGTGCTGGCCGGAATGGCCGTTGCTACGCATGAGCCGGGTTATAACATGGGATTTATTAGCGCCAACCTGCAGCTGGCCAACACTGGAGTAAGTCTAGAGCCCTACGTAGCGTCGGACTTCGACCGGCACTACCAGATGAACCTCCGGTTGCACTACCAGATTCCCTTGGGGCACAAGTAAAGTTAGCCCCAGGTGCTACCAGATTCCTATCCAACTACCGCCAGCCAGCCTGCGGTAGTTGTCAGAGTGCCGGCCAACAACTCACCCTACCCAAACACCGGCACCACACGCCCTTCCTCCACCTTCAGGGCCGCGTCGTACTTCTTGCCGGTTTTGGCCGACAGAAAGCCCTTAATCACGCTGGTTTCGCCCTTGCGCAGCAGCTGCTTGAGCTGGGTTTCGGTGAGCTGCTTGCCGCCCCACTCGAAGGCCACGCGGAACTGGCAGTCCTCGCGGAAGCGGGAGCAGCCGTAGGCAGCTTTGCCCTTGAGCATGGTGCCGAGCTTGCACACCGGGCACGGAATCAGGCCCGAGTCGGGCGCGGCTCCCGGCTTGGAGTCGGCCACTTGCAGCAGGATGGGCTGGAAGGCGGTATCGAGGCCCACGGCCGCGTCGAACTTCTGGCCTTCGGCCCCGATAAAGCCCTTCATCACGGGCGTGCGGCCTTTGGCGAGCAGGGCTTTCGCCTGCGGGTCGCTCAGGCGCTTGCCGTGGAACTCGGCGGGCAGGCGGAAGGTGCAGCCCTCGCGGAAGCGCACGCAGCCGAAGGCAGTTTTGCCGCGCACCACGTGGCCGGTTTTGCAGGCCGGGCAGTAGCCCAGGCCGTTGGCCCCGGGCAGGGTGGCCGGGCCATGCGAATGGGTGGGCCGGCCACCCGTCATGCCGGCGGGCACTTTGCTGCTGCCGGCCGCGCCACTGGTTTGCTGCACGGCCTGCTCGGCACTGCCCGAAGTCACCATCCGGCCCCGGTTATCCTGCTTCACTTCGGCCACCATCTCCTGCACCAGCCCCGAGAGCTCGCCCAGGAATCCTTCGGAGGTGATTTCGCCGCGCTCAATCTGGCGCAGCTTGTGCTCCCACTGGCCCGTCAGCTCGGCCGATTTAAGGGTGGGGTTGCGGATGAGGCCAATCAATTCCACCCCGGTGGGCGTGGGGATAATGCGCTTCTTTTCGCGCCGGATGTAGTTGCGCTTGAACAGGGTTTCGATGATGGCGGCGCGGGTGCTGGGGCGGCCGATGCCGTTTTCCTTCATGGCCTGGCGCAGCTCCTCGTCGTCGATGTTGC
>JALYUI010000575.1 GCA_030853845.1 Bacteroidota bacterium
CCCTTGCTCTGCCCGCGCAGAAAAGGATGCCGACGGGCGCGGCTTGTATTGCCGGCTACGTGCTACTCCACCAGCCCCAGCCCCGCTGCGTGGGCCGCCGCCGTCGCATAGTCGGCCACCAGCAGCATGGGTACGCCTTCGCGGCCCAGCTCCTCGATAACCGGCCCGACGAGCAGGGCGCGTTCGGGCACCTGCACATCGCGGATATAAATAGCCCGGATGCGGCCGGGGTGGCGGCGCACCACTTCGCGGTAGATGCGGGCATCTTCCTGGCCGCTGTCGCCGAGCAGCAGGAAAGGCAGGTGGGGGTAGGTGCGGAGAATGTCCTCGATTTCGTGGAGCTTGTGGGCGAAATGGATGCCGGCCGAGCCGGTGATGCCGGGCGGGGGCGCGGTGCGGGGTGTGCCGATGGTGAAGTCGCGCAGTAGCAGCGGGCCGGGCGGAATGTCGTGCAGGCCCATGAACTCGTCGAGCACGTCGTAGAGGTTCCAGGGGCTGCTGCTCACATAAAAGAAGGGGTTGTCGGGGCGGCCGGTGTGGCCGCGCTGGAGCTGGCGGTAGAACTCGGCCACGCCCACGAAGGGCTGGCGCGAGTGGGCGTTGGTGAACAGGGTGCGGGCCAGCATTTTAAGAACGTTGGTGGCCCGGGTTTCGAACACCGTGTCGTCGAGGTCGGAAATGATGCCGAACTCGGCCCCGGGCGGGGGTACCAGTACGCGGGCCGAAGCGCGCAATTCGGTCAGGTCGGCGGTGGCGAAAGCGGCGGGCAGGCGCAGGGCGCGCACCGGTACCGGGTACCAGAGGTAGGCCTCGGGGGCGGG
Organism: Bacteroidota bacterium; assembly: GCA_030853845.1. Lineage (GTDB taxonomy): Bacteria > Bacteroidota > Bacteroidia > Cytophagales > Hymenobacteraceae > Hymenobacter. The sequence continues at coordinate 822 of JALYUI010000575.1, forward strand.
CAGGGCGCGGGGCTCGATGATGAGCGTGAAATAGCCCTCGTCGTCGGTGCTCACGAGGTGCTGGCTGCCGTCGGGCAGCTCGGCCACGAGGTCGGCCCCGGCAATTTCGCGGCTGTTGAAGCGGCGCCACATGCTGCGGAAGTTGCGCCAGCCCGAGTCGGTGGGGGTGGCCGCCACCAGGCCGGGGTCGGCCAGCAGGCGGCCTTTCACGTAGAATTTAGCCGCCGTGCCGTAGCTGCGGTAGGTTTCGATGCGCAGGCGGTTGAGGTGGCCCCGGCTACCGAGGTAGCGGGTCATAAAATGGTCGTACCACTCGGTCACGGTAGAAAGGGCATCCAGCAGCTTCATGGGGCAAACCTACGGCCGGAGCGCGGCACTCGGGGTACTCTGCCTCGTAGCCCGGCGGCCCTGCTTTGCGTAGAACGCCCACACCGGAAATTTCCACCTACCAGGTTTTCGCTATGTCCACGACCATCGCCGCCGCCGCGCCCCGCCCCAAAACCCGCAAAAAGGCCCTGCCGCCGCAAGAGGAAGCCCACGTTCTCTACAAAGACCCCGCGCGCATGGCCCGCCTCGCCGGCCTGCGCTACGCCACCGACCAGTGCCCCGGGCTCACGCGCAAGGTCTCCCGGGCCGGAAAACCGGCTTACTATGACGCGCAGGGTCATAAAATTATCGACGCAACCACCCTGGACCGCATTGCCAGCTTCGTAATTCCGCCGGCCTGGACGGAAGTCTGGATTTCCACCTCGCCCACCACCCATTTGCAGGTGACCGGCCACGACAGTCTGGGCCGCAAGCAGTACCGCTATCACCCGGCCTGGGACGAGCTGCGCAGCCTCACCAAGTTTTCGCGCCTGCACACGTTTGGCGAGCAGCTGGCCCCGTTGCGCCGGCAGCTGCGCCAGGATTTAGCCCGCCCGGCCCTCGACCATGATAAGGTGGTGGCGCTGGTGCTCACGCTCATGGACCAGTCGTTTATCCGCGTCGGCAACAAGGAGTACGCCCGTAAAAAAGGCAAGAAGAAACCCAGCTACGGCCTCACCACCCTGCTTGATGACCACGTGGCCGTGCATGGCGCGGCCGTGAACTTCACGTTCGTGGGCAAGAAAGGGGTGCCGCACGACGTGACCGTGCGCGATGCCCGCCTGGCCCGGCTGGTGCGCAAGTGCAAGGAGATTCCCGGGCAGCACCTGTTTCAGTACTACTCGGAAGACGGGCAGCGCCGCGCCCTCGAATCGGGCGACGTGAACGAGTACCTGCACCGCCACACCGGGCTGGCTCTCTCGGCCAAGGACTTCCGCACCTGGGGCGGCACCGTGAAAATGGTGGGCTGCCTCGAATCCGTGCTGCGCGCCGAGCCCGACCTGGCCCCCGAAAAAGTCATCAAAACCGCCGTGAAGGAAGTGGCGGCCGGCCTGGGCAACACGCCCACCGTGTGCTCGAAATACTACATCCATCCGCAGGTGGTCGAGCTGTTCAAATCGGGCGAGCTGATTGAGTTTCTGCGGAAGCACGACGCGGAAAAGGGTGCTGATGACCTGCTCTCGCCGGTAGAGCGGCTGGTGCTGAAGATGCTGGCGTAACCTCACGGCCCCCTTTGGGGCATGCCCCCCCTTTTTTGGAGAGGAGGTCATGCCCCAAAGGGGGCCCGTGAGGTGAACGAGGAGGGCGACTAAAACCCTATTCCTCCGGCAGCTCATCATACGCCCCGTGCGCCGGGGCGCGCTTCTGCTCGAACCGCACCCCGGCGGCCGGGCCACCCTGGAAGTCATCGCGGCCGCCGCCGCCAAAGATGCGTACCCGGGGCTGTGCTTCGGCTTTAGGGCCGTGCTGCTGCACGATGAAAACATCTTTCCCGCCGAGGCCCTCCAACTGAATCCAGTGGGTTTCGGCCTTCAGAAAAGCGCGCTGGTAAAGCAGGGCCGGGCCGGGGCCGGCGGCCAGGCTGAATATCTGCACGACCGTGGAATCGGCGTAGCGGTGGATTTCGAAGCGCTCGGCCTGCTCGGTGCCGCCCACCACGGAGCGGCGCGCCAGCTGCCGGTAAAAAATATCGGCCAGCGCGGGCAGTGCGGCGCGGCGGGCTTGGAGGGCGGCCAGGGTGCGCGGGCCTTCGAGGGCAAACACGGCAGCTGGCAGGCGGTGCAGGGCGCGTAGCAGCAGCGAATCGGGCAGGCGCTGCTGCATGGCCAGGGCCGCCATCCGGAAGTCGGTTCGGGTGAGCTGGTTCAGGCCCCGGGTGTCGAGGTAATGGCCCGATGACATGAGGCCGCGCGGGTTTTTGTAGCGCGGGCCAAACGTGGCCCAGTGCGGCAGCAGCAGGTGGCCGACCAGCCAGCCCAATGGGCCGTCGTCGCCGCGATAGAACACCATGTCGCGGTCTTTGGGCAGAGGGGCTACGGGGGCGTAGCCGGCGGTGGGGGGCAGCACGGCCCAGCTCCACTGGCCGGGGTGGCGGTCCCAGTCGCCGAGCCAGCCGTCGAGCAGGCGGGCGCGCAGCAGGGCGGGCTGGTCGAGGCGAAATGCCGGGCTTTCGTAAATGCGGCGGAAGGCTTTGGTGCTGTTGAGCACGGCCGTGGGCGCGGGGGCATCGGGGGCTACGGCCGCTTTTTCTTCCAGCGCACCCAGCTGCCCCCGGAAATGCCGCAGCGAATCGGTCTGAAATGCCGGGTCGTCGGCCCGCACGTAAAATAGCAGCGGGTGGGAGCTGGGCACTCCCAGGGCCCGGGCCAGCGGCGGCACCACCAGCGAGGCGTAGGGGTTGGTCGCGGAGATGTTGTCGCGCAGGGCATTCACCAGAAAAGTGCCGCGCAACGACTCCGGCATGGCCCGGATGGGGTCCTTATCAACGGTGCGGATAACATAATTCTGCCCGTCGCCGCCGCTCAAGCTCAGGCTGGTGCTGTTGAAGCCGCCCCCGACTTTGCCCGGGCGCAGGCCGCCGGGGCGGGCTTGGTCGAGGCGCAGCACCGGCACCGCAACCGGGGCCGCCCAGGTAGCGCGGTGGTGGCGGCCCACCAGTGCCTTATACAGGCGGCCGTGGTGGGCGTAGTGCCGGCCGGCCGTGGCCCCGCGCACGCTGTCGGTAGTCGCCGTAAGGGCCGGGGTGCCGGCCGGGCGGGCATCGGGCTGGAAAAACGACTGGCGAACGCAGCCGGTGGCCAGCAGCCCGCCCGCCAGAGAAGTCAGAACAAAGCAATGGTAAGCGAAGCGTTTGGGCATAAGCGCGACAAGATACGGGCGCGGCGGGGCAGTGGATGAAGCGGCGTTTTCGGGCTGGAGGTCCGAAGATAAAATCAAGCCGAACCCGGCGACGAAACCAGCCGAATTAAGCAAAGGCAGTGGCGCTAGTCGTCGTTCAGCCGGTCGTAGGCGCGGCGTTTTTTGCGGGGCAGGCTGGGCCGATGCGCGCCGGCGGCCGTCAGGTCCGAGGCGTCGTCGAATAAATGCACCCGCTGGCTGCTGCCTTGCAGGTGCAGCTGGTCGTGGCCCGCACCGCCGTACAGGTGCAGGTGCATGGCGCTGCGGCCCTGGGTAGTTACCTCGAACACGTCGTCGCCGCCCAACCCGTCGAGGGTCAGAGACTGCGTTTCGGCCGAAAAATAAGTGCGATGGAAGCGCAGGGAATCCGGGCCGGGCCGGCGGGCGAGGGCGAACGAGTACACGCGCACGGTGGTGGAGTCGGGGTAGCGGCGCACTACGAAGCGCTCGGGCTCGGCGGTGCCGCCCAGGTTGGGCTCGTGGGCCAGGCTTAGGTAAAAGGCTTCGGCGGCTTGAGGCAGGGCCTCGCGGCGGGCGCGCAGGGCGGCGGCCAGGGTGGGGCCTTCGAGGACATACACGGTCGGGGGCAGGCGGTGCAGGGCGCGGTCGATGATGGAATCAGGCAGGCGGCTTTGCAGGTCGCGGGCCAGACGCTGGAAGTCGGCGCGGCTGAGGGCCGAGAGGCCGCGCTGGTCGATGAAGCGGGCCTGCTTCACCAGGCCGGCCACATTGTCGTAGCCGGCCCGGAAGGTTTGGAATTTCGGGGCGATGAAGCGCCGGGAGGCCAGCCAGGGAATCAGGCCGTCGTCGAACCGAAAATACACCTGGTCACGGTCTTTGGGAATGGCCCGGTAGCGCACCCGGCCGCCGGGTTCGTCGTAGGCGGCCCAGCTCCACTGGCCCTCGTGCCGGTCCCAGTCGCCGAGCCACACATCGAGCAGGCGGGCTCGTAGAAACGCGGGCTGGTCGATGTAGTAGGAGGGGTGCGTGTACACCGTTTGCAGCATTTTTTCGCCCCCCACGAAATGGTTGGTCCCGGCGAGGTCGGGCGTGGCCGCCGCCCGCACGTTGAACTTCTCCTCCAGCAGCGCCAGCTTGCCCTGAAAGCGCCCCGACATTTCGCCCAGCCCCGTTTCATCGGGCCGGATGTACACCAGCCGGGGCGTGGCGTGCGGCACCCCGGCCGCCGCCGCGAGCGGCGGCACCGTGAGCGCGCCGTAGGGAATGGCGGCCGAGGTGGCATCGCGCACCACGTTCAGCAAAAAAGTGTGCCGCAGCCACAGGGGCAGGGTTTTGTAAGGCTCCTTGTCGAGGGCGCGCAGGGCGTATTCGCGGCCGTGGCGGCCCAGCAGCGTCATGCTGATGCTCTGGTAGCCGCCGCCAATCCGGCCGGGCCGCAGGCCGCCGGGCATGGCCGTGGTCAGGTTCAGGACCGGGGCCATCACCGGGGCCGCCCACACCCGGCGGTAGTGGCGGCCCAGCAACCACTGGTAAAGGGCCGAATGCTGAAGGTACTGCCGGCCCGCCACCGCCCGCACCGAATCGGCCCCGGCGGGCAAAGGCTCGGTGCTGCCCGGGCCAACGCGGGCATCGGCCTGGAAGAAATGGTGGTTGACGCAGCCAGCGCCCGGCAGAACCAGCGCAAGAGCCAGTACCAGCGCTAGTAGCACGCGCCGGCTGCGCCAGCGCTGAAAAGGAATAGAAAGCGGCATCCGGGGAGAAATCGGGTCGGCTGGTTTGAGCCTTTAACGCAGCTTCGCCGTAAAGGTGGGCACCCCGGCGCCCCCGGCCCTTCCCGCTTGGGAAGCCAGTCCCGCTGGTCGCGTCCGCGCGCCCGCCGGTGCCGGGGGTGCCTACACTGGCCCCTTATGCCCCAGATTTTTCGCTTTTTGAAGGTGCTGGGCCTGGTGGTGGCCGGGCTTTTGGCAACGTTGCTCCTCACCATTACCGCTGCCGACTGGCCGGCCGCGCCCGCGCCCCGGCCGGCCGAGTGGGCGGCCGATTCGGCCAGCGTGCGGGTAGTGCCGGGGGCGCAATATGCCCGGGGCGGGCTCTGGCAGGCGTTATTTGGCCGGCATTACCGGGCCTGGTGGGCCGCACCGGCCACGGTGCCGGTGCTGCGCCTGGCCACCGCCGTGCCCGGCGGCCTGGTGCCCGTGCAGTCCGGCGGCAGCAACCAGAGCCACACCCTGCGGCTGTGCGCCACCAATGGCCGCCAGTACGTGCTGCGCTCCGTCGATAAGGACCTGAGCGCGGCCCTGCCCGACGGCTGGAAAAGAAACCTGCTGCGCGGCCTGCTCAAAGACCAGACCAGCGCTACCCAGCCCTACGGCGCGTATCCGGCGGCCCGCCTGGCCGAAGCCGCCGGGGTGCTGCACGCCAACCCGCGTCTGGTTTTCGTGGGCAACGATGCCGGACTGGGGAAATTTCGGGCGGAATTTGGCAACGCGCTGTACTTGTTCGAAGAGCGGCCCGACGGCGACCAGACGCCGGTAGCCAGCTTCGGCCACTCGCCCAATGTGCTGAATTCGGCCCACATGCTGGCCCAGCTGCGCGAGCGCCCGACCGGCTACGTGCTGGCCCGCGACTACCTGCGCGCCCGCCTGCTCGACATGCTGCTCGGCGACTGGAGCCGGCGTGAAGACCAGTGGCGCTGGGCCAGCTTCCCGCTGCCCGGCCGACGGGCTTTCCGCCCCGTGCCCCGCGACCGCGACCAGGCCTTTTTTCTGTTCGACGACGGGCTGATTACAGGGCTGGTGTCGCGGTTCGTGCCCAAGTACCAGACGTTCCGCGCCGACGTTGGCCCGGCCAACGTCGACGGTCTCACCCGCACCGCCCGCAACCTCGACCGCACCCTGCTCACCGGGCTTGATGCCGCGGCCTTCCAGCAGGTGGCCGATTCGCTCGCGTCCGCGCTAACCGATAGTGTGCTGGTCCGCGCCTTTGCCACCGGCCCGCCCGAAACCCGGGCGGCTATTGCCGCCCGATTGCTGCCCATGCTGCAGGCCCGCCGCGCGCAGCTGCCCGCCGTGGCCGGGAAATACTTCAAGCTGCTGAACGAGCACGCCTGGGTGCTGGGCACCGACCAGGCCGAACGGTTCGTGCTGAGCCCGGGTGGTTCGGGCGGACTGCGCGTGCAAATGCTGGCCCGCCGCCCCGGCCGCCCCGATAGCCTGCTGCTCGACCGCCTGTTTGAGCCGGGCCTCGCGGCTTCTGTGCAGGTATTTGGCTTGGCTGGTGACGACGTGTTTGAACTGCGGGGCAACCTGCCCAAAACCCCGGTGCTCGAGCTCTACCCCGGCCACGGCCGCAACCAGCTGCTCATCGCGTCGGGGACTTCGGCCCCATCGCTCACCTGGTATTACGACCCCGCTTCGCCCACGCCGCGCCCAGCGGCCGGCATCAACTGCCAGCCCGCCCTACGGCCCGTGCTCACGGGCAGCGCGCGCGGCTGGCTCAGCCAGTATAACCTGGCGGATTAGTGGCCCGCCAGCAGGCCCGCCAGTGGGTCGCGCCCGTCGAGCGTGCCCGCGCTACCCAGCACCTGGAACCGGGCGAACAGCTCCTCGCCGTACCAGTTTTCGCGCCGCGTTAGCAGCATCACCTCGCGGTGGCGAGCATCGCGGTAAGCATATTCCTGCATGGCCGCCGCCGATTCCCACACGCTGAACGTGGCCTGCCGCACTACCGGCAGCTCTCCCAGCCCAATAGCCGCGCGCACGCCTCCCGCCCCGACCAGCGCCGCGCTGGTAGGCTCCACAAATTGCCAGAACCGGGGCGTTTTGCGCCAGCGAATGCTGGCCCGGGTGAGTACGGCCAGCGGGCCGGCGGGCGCGGCCCCGGCGGCCGGCGCGGCGTAGTCGAACGGCTTGCGGCCATCCCAAAGCCCCTGGGCTTTGAAGGGGGCCAGCTCCAGGGTCCACTGCTCGGCAATGCGGCGCTGATAATCGGCCCACAGCGCGTGCTGCCCGAAAAAGGCCGCCGCGCTGGCCGCATCTTCCCACACGGCCATCAGGCCGTAGCGGTCGAGGTTGGGCCACAGGCCGAATCCGTTGGCCGCCCCGCTGCCCAGCAACTTGAAAAACCGCAGCCCGGCCACACGCTTGAGCGGCCCCGGCGAGGTGCCCATCTGGGCCAGGCCCCAGCGGCGGTGGCCCGGTTGCAGAGTGAAAAGGGTGAGCGTGGTGAGCGGCATGGAATGAGGTAGGGGAGAAGGCCCGGGTTTTCGGCCCACAAAAAAAGGCCGGAATTGCTCCCGGCCTTTTTGTTTGTGGTTTGAAAACCCGAAAACCGGGCTATTGTTGGAGCTTATTGGAAGCACCTGGAAAAATAATCAACATGACGTGCTGGTTGTCAAAGGCAGCCTAGATTGCTACACGCGCACCTGAGCGTGCTGGTTCACGTCGTCGTCCTTGCTGGGCTCGCCGGTCACTACGGCGCGCACGTAGGCGTAGGCCTGGGTGAGCAGGCTGCTGGGCGAATCCCAGTATTCGCCCTGGTCGATGGTTATTTTTAGAATCGTGATGTTCGGGTCGTTCTTACCTTCGGGGAACCAGCCGCGCATGGGCTCACTCCACAGCTCGTCGATTTTGGCCTGGTCGCGGTAGGCGTTGGCGCGGCCCGAAACCGAGGCGTACACGTTGCTGCCCGGGTCGGAGTAGCTCAGGTTCACCTGGCTGTCTTTTTTGATTTCGAAAACTTTGGCCGAGTGGCCATCGGTAAGGAAGTACAGAGCCTCATCCTTGCCGGGCTGAATGGTGGCCATCGGGCGGCTGTGCAGGGTGCCTTTTTCGTCGGTAGTGGTGAGCATGGTCATGCGCACTTCCTTGATTTTGTCGAATAGCTTGGTCAGGTCGTGGGTAACGGGCGACTTGTCGGACATGGGAAGAAAAGTTGGGAAGGTGAAACTGGGCGACGGCCAGCCGGCCGCCTCGTGCTACTGCTTACGGCCGGCCACCGGCCCGGGTTGAAAAATTGCCGCTCCGCGCCCCTACCTTTCCCCGCGCCATGAACTTCCTCGCCCACCTGCTGCTCTCCGGCCCCGTCGAAGCCGCCCCGTATTCCGAGGTGCTGCTGGGCAACTTTATCGCCGACTCCGTGCCCGGCCGCCAGCTCGAAACCTACCCGCCCGCCGTGCAGGCCGGCATCCGCCTGCACCGGGCCATCGATACCTTTACCGACCTGCACCCGGTGGTGCGCCGCAGCACCCGCCGCCTGCGTGAGGCCGGCTATGGCAAGTACGCCGGCGTGATTTCCGACATGTTCCTCGACCATTTCCTGGCCCGCCACTTCGCCGGTTTCTCGCCCGAGCCGCTGGCCGAATTTGCCAGCCGCGTATATGCGCTGCTCCTGGCCCGGCAGGCCGAAATGCCGTCCCGCGTGCAGCATATGCTCGGCTACATGGTGCAGCACAACTGGCTGCTGGGCTACGCCGAAACCGCCGGCCTGGCCCGCGCCCTCGGCGGCCTCAGCCGCCGCGCCGTGCCCGGCTCGGGCATGGAAACGGCGGCGGAGGAGCTGCTGCGCCACTATGCCGCTTATGAAACTGATTTTCGAGAGTTTTTTCCGGAGCTGCGCGACTTTGCTGCCCAGGAGCTGGCGCGTCTGCTGAGTGTTTAGCGTGGAC
>JALYUI010000579.1 GCA_030853845.1 Bacteroidota bacterium
TGCTGGGCCTGAGCGAGCGCACCCTCTACCGCCGCCTGGGCGAGCTGGCGGGCCTCACGCCGGCGGCCTGGCTGCGTGAGCTGCGCCTGCACCAGGCCCGGCAGCTGCTCGAAGCCGGCGACTTCGGCTCGGTGGCGGCGGTGGCCGACGCGGTGGGCTTCGCCTCGGCCAAGCACTTCAGCAACCTGTTCGTCGAGCGGTTTGGCCGCCGGCCCAACGAGTACCGCACGCCAAAAGAGTAGTGCCCCGGCCGGGGCGGGGGGTGGCATTGGCGGCCGGATGGCACCAGCCCACGGCCCGGAAATCGGGCGGTTGGCCTGCCAAACCGGGATAAATCCCTGCCAAAAGACAGTTAAAAAGGGGATAAAGGCAAAATTGGCAGGAATTTGTCCGGATGCCGACAGGCTGGGGCTCACTTTTGTAGGAAGCAGCTACCGACCAGCTCCCAACGCCTGCGGGCCTTGCGCTGCTGGCGGCCGGTTCGCCTCGGTTGCGCGCGCGCCTGGGGCTGTTGCTCATCAAGTATTTGCTCCCTCAACCAGCTATTTTATGACGAACTTCTTCTCGCCTCAACTGCTGACCGGCCACTGGCCCGTAGCCGCCGGGCTGGTGGCCCGCGCCCGTGGGGCAGTACTGTTTTTGCTGCTGGCCCTGCTGCCGCTGCTGGCCCGCGCCGGCACGCCCGTGCTCAGCTTTCAGGCCACCGTGCCCGTTGCGGCCGGCGTGGACGTGACGGCCTTCGTGGAGCAGGTCGAAATCCTGAACGCCAGCACCGGGGCCGTGGTAGCCGGCGCCGTGCGCAACGCCAGCTTCGAGACCTTTACTGCCCCGCTCGGCGGCGGCACCTACGGCTACAACCCCGGCGGGACGAGCTGGGCCTTCGATACCGGCAGCGGCGTGGCGGCCAACGGCAGCGCCTTCAACCCACCGACCACTGCCAACGGCAGCTACGTGGCGTTTCTGCAAACCGGGTCCAGCCTCGCCAGCGCGTTCAGCCAGACGCTGCCGGCCCTGCCCGCCGGCACCTACCAGGTGCGGGTGCTGCTGGGCCAGCGCAACAGAGGCAATGCCAACCAGGGCGTGGCCGTGCTCGTGGATGGCCGCGAGGTGGGCCGCTCGGTGCCCGCCAACGACAACGCCTACCACAGCTACACCACCGCCGCCTTCGTGGTGGATGCCGTGCTGCGCCTGGAAGCCACCGGCAGCGCCACCGCGCCCAACGCCGACGTGACGGCCTTCGTGGACGCGGTGACGTTGCTCGATGCCGGCACCGGCGCGGCCGTGCCGGGCACACCCGTGGCCAATGCCAGCTTTGAAACCTTCACGTCCCTCAGCAACGGCAGCTACGGCTACCGGCCCGCCGGGGCCACCTGGGCCTTCGTGGACTACAGCGGCATTGCGGCCAGCGCCAGCCCCTTCGGCAACCCCGGCACCTCGCCCGCCGGCAACTACGTGGCCTTTCTGCAATCGAGCGGCGGCACCGGCAGTAGCTTCAGCCAAGTGCTGCCCGCGGCGCTGAGCGGCACCAGCCAGGTGCGGCTGCAGCTGGCCCAGCGCAACACCGCCCCGGCCAACCAAGGCGTGCGGGTGTACCTCAACAACGTCCTCATCGGCACCTTTGTGCCGGGCAACATCGGCGTTTTCCAGCCCTACACCACGGGCAGCTATGCGGTGGCGACGCATTTCGTCACCGGCTTCAGCCCGGGCAGTGGGCCGGCGGGCACGAGCGTGGTCATCACGGGCAACAATTTTACCGGCGCGACGGCCGTGGTCTTCAATGGCACCAATGCGCCGGGCTTCGTGGTGAACGCGGCCGGCACCCAAATCACGGTATCGGTGCCGGCCGGGGCCACCAGCGGCCCCGTCAGCGTGACCAACGGAGCCACGGCCACCAGCGCCGCCAGCTTTAACCTCGAATACTGGATGAGCCCGGCGGCCATCACCACCTGCTCGGGCACCCTGTTCGACCCGGCCGGCCCCGGCGACTACTCCCCCGGCATGGACAAGACCACCACCCTGACGCCCGCCACGGCCGGGGCCAAAGTGCGCCTCACCTTTGGGTCGTGGGCCATGTTCGGTGCCGACCTCTACATCTACGATGGGCCGAACACCAATGCCCGGCTCATTGGGCAGTTTAACACTGGCCGCCCCGGCACCGTGACGGCGACCACTGCCGCTGGCCAGCTCACGGTCCGCTTCTTTTCCGACTTCGGCGGGGGCGTTGTCGACCACGGGTTTGATGCCGCTATTTCCTGCGTGACGGGCACCCCCGACATCAGCAGCTTCACGCCCACCAGTGGGGCGTCGGGCACGAGCGTGGTCATCACGGGCACCAATTTTACCGGCGCTACGGGCGTGAGCTTCAACGGCACGGGGGCGCCGGGCTTCGTGGTGAACGCGGCCGGCACCCAAATCACGGTGGCGGCGCCGGTGGGGGCCACCCCCGGCCCCATCTTCGTCACTACGGCCATCGGCACGGGCAGCAGCAGCAGCAACTTTACGCCGTCGCCCCCGACCATTAGCAGCTTCTCGCCCGTCAGCGGGTCGTCGGGCACCAGCGTGGTCCTCACGGGGCTCGGTTTTACCGGGGCTACGGACATCACCTTCAATGGAATGACGACGAGAACCTACGTTGGCAGCACGACGGTTCCGAACTTCACGGTCAATTCCAACACCCAAATCACGGTGGCGGTGCCGACCGGGGCCACCACCGGCCCCATCCGCGTGACCACGCCCAACGGCACGGGCACCAGCGCCACCTCCTTCGTAACCGATAACTTCTGGTTTTCGCCGGCCATTACCAGCTGCACGGGCACGCTCTACAACCCCGGCGGCCCCGGCGGCGGCTACGGCGCCCCCGATGCCACCACCACCCTGACGCCCGCCACGGCCGGGGGCAAAGTGCGCCTCACCTTCGCGCCGAATGGGGGGCTGCGGAACATCGTCGT
>JALYUI010000390.1 GCA_030853845.1 Bacteroidota bacterium
CTTGTAGACCTGCCCTAAATCACTTCAGCACCTTGCAGCGGCTGGGCAGGCGGCCGGCGGCGATGAGGGCGTTGAGGTCGGCGGTGGGGTTGGCGTAGGCGGCGCGGGGGCCGCAGTCGCAGAGGGCCGTGAGCGGGTCGCGGTCCATAATCATCGCCTCCATGTCGGCCAGGGAGGGGGCCGTGCTCAGCTGGGCGTAGTCGGCGTAGGTGAGCTTGAGGAAGGCGGTGTTCGGGCCGATGCCCCGGTTGTCGAGCCAGTAGCCCTGGGCCAGGGCGGTGGGCCGGGGCAGGTGGCCCGAAATGTCGCCGGGCGCGGGGTAGGCCACGATGCTGCGGCGGTCGTCGCTCAGCGTTACGGGCACCAGGTCTTCGTAATCGCCTTTGGTTTTGTAGAGCAGGGCCGGGGCCGAGCTAGCCACGGCATGGGCCTTGCGTGCGGGCTTGCGCTTGACTACTGTTTTCGAATGCTTCGTAACGAACTTCGTCTTCACCGCCGGCTTATCAGAGGGCGTTTGGCTGCTGTGCTGGCCGTGGGCAAGGCCGGCCCCGAGGGCCAGCAGGAGGAGGATGCTTAGTCTCATGGGGTCACGGATATTTTGCGGGTGATGAGGCCGGCCGGGGTATCGAGCTGCACCAGGTAGAGGCCGGCGGCCAGCCCGTTCAGCGGAATGGTGAGCGGCGCGGCGAGGCTAATGTGGTTGGTTGAATACACCACCTGGCCGGTGAGGCTGAGCACGCGCACGACGGCGGGCGGGGCCGGCAGGGCGTGCATATCCACCGTTACTACCCCGTGGGCGGGATTGGGGAACACGCCGATTTGGGCGGCCAGGGCGGCCGGGGCGGTGGCGCTGGCCGTGCCGCGCGTCAAGCTCAAATCAAACAGGTAGGTGCCGATGTTGCCGGCGAAGTAGGGTGCCACCTTGAAGTACACCGTGCCACCGTTGCCCAGGTTGAGGGGGCCGCCCATCACGTCGTCGTAGGTGGGCGACCAGGTTGCGCCGCCGTCGAGCGAGTACGAGAACAGCGCGTCGAGCGTGTAGGTCTGGCCGTTGCCGCTGAGGTAGGAGTCGTGCAGGCGGGCCGTGATGGCGTAGCTATTGCCGGCCGGCAGGTTGATGCGGTAGTAGTCCACGTCGGAGGTCACGTGGCAGTTCGAGCCGGTCGTGACGCGGGTGGCGGCGTTGTTGCTGAAAGTGAGGGCCAGCGCCGAGGCCGAGCCCACGGCATCGTTCGGCTCGAAGGCGTCGGCCTGGATGGCGGCGGCCTGCACCGTCACGCGCAGCGGGTTCTGGAAGTTGCCGGTACCGGTGAGCTGCCAGGTGGTGGCCGAGGCGGCCTTGTGCAGCACCGCCAGCAGGTAGGAGCCCGGGGCTGCCGTGATGCTGGGCGTACTGAAGCTGAGATAGGGAGCCGAGTAGGTGTAGCCGGCCGGCAGCCCGGTGGTTTCGTTGTAGCTGGCGATGGTTTGCACAAATGTGCCATCGAGGTTATAGAGCCCTACCTGGTACTGGCCGGTGAAGGTGCTGGTGCTGGCGTTGACGATGTTGAGGCTCACGGTGGCCGCCTGGCCCTGCGTGAAGGTGGTGGGCGCGGCGCTGATGGCTGAGTTCAGCCGGATGGTGTTGCCGTTGCCCACCGTTATCTGGGGCATGTTGGTGAAGCCGTTGCGGTCGGCTACCAGCTGCCAGTTGCCGCCGGTGGGCCGGAAAAATACGCCCACCTTATACGTGCCGGGCAGCACGCTGAACAGGCCCGTGGTCGCGAAGCTCAGGTTGCTGGTGTAGGTGTAGCCGGCGGGCAGGGTCTGGCCGGTTTTCACCTCCACGTAGTCAATGAAGGCGTTATTAAGGTCGAACACGCCCGCGCAGTAGTCGCCGGCGAAGGTCGCCGTGCCGGTGTTGAGCAGGTTGGAGCTCACCGAAAAAGCCTGGCCGTAGCCCAGGGCGGTGGCCGAGGGCGTCACGGCCGCGTTCAGGCTCATGGCGGGCGGGGGCGGGGTGGTGCCGCCGCCACCGTTGCCAGCCGGGGGCTGAATGCCGATAATGGCCTGGTGGCCGCTGTTGTAGCTGCCCGCGCCACCGCCGGTGCCCAGGCCGGCGGGGTTCAGCGCGTTCATCTGGAAGTAGCCGTCGTACTGCCCGGCCCAGCCCCAGTTGAAGTGCAGGAAATTGTTGGTGTCGTAGCCATCGGCCACGAAACAGTGGCCGCCGCCGTTGCCGAAGCCGGCGTACACCACCGGCCGGCCGGCGTCAAACTCGGTCTTCAGCAAAGCCAGCCACTGGGCATCGGTGTAGTTGGTGCGCAGAATGCCCTGCATGGTGGGGCGGTAGCCGAAGTAGGTTTTCAGGGCGTACTCGGCGCAGTTGGGCACGTTGGTGGCCGCCGAAATGCAGTAGGCATTGCTCGAATGGAAGCTGTAGCCCATGTCCACGCTCACCCCGGCGTGGTACATGAGCGTGGCCACGGCAGTGTTGGTCGAGTTCACGGCGGTGGGCATGCTGGCCCACTGGTAGGTGGTAGTGCCGAAGTTGGCCGAGAGCGTGCCGAAGCTGGCCGTATTGTAGGAGTGGAAGCCCGCCCCGGTGCTGGGGTAGTTCCAGAACTTCATCACCTGGGCCATGGCCGTGGCCACGCAGCCCGTCACGGAGCGGCCTCCACCCGCATTGTCGTAGGGGCAGAGGTCGTTGTAGTAGGGCGACTGGTTCCAGTGCGTGAGCACCAGCGGGGCCACGGCGGTGGTGCCGCTGGGCCGGCCCGCGGTGGAGCTGCCGGTCAGCAGCTCGCGCCAGGCGGCTTCAATTTCGGGCGTGGCGGCCTGGTGGGTGGCTACTACCTGCCGCACCTGGCCCCGGTAGCCATCGAGCCACTTCGCTACCTGGGGGGCCAGATGGCCAGTGTCGAAGCCCGACTGGTCGGAGTAGCCCAGCACGGGCGTCACCTGGTCGTCGCCGGCCACCAGCACGAAGCCGGGCTGCGCGCCGGCCAGCGCAAACACATAGTATGCGGCCGGGCCGCCGCCCAGCTCGGCGCGGTAGGCCAGCTCCAGGGTGGCGCTGCCGGGCAGGCCCTGGGCGGTGTGGGTAGCCAGAAAAGTGCGGCCCACGCGCCGCGCCGTGGCTTCATCAATGGGGGCGGCCATCACCCGGGTTAGCAGCAGGAGCAGCACGCCCAGCAGGAGTAGGGGTTTTTTCATGATGGAGAATTGAAAAAGGGATTGTCCAGAAAAAAGGTGATAAAAGCCAATGATGAAAGCTAGTGCACTCGCTGCCTTGGTGGCGGGCGAAATCGAGCAGGCTGCTGAAAAAGTCGACCAGCCGCGGGCTGCGTCTACCAAGCCATTAATCTTCGCCGCCCGGAGCACGAAACAACCCCGATTGCGGCCGAATGAGCAGCACCTACCTCGGAGCTTTGGCTTTGCTTGCCCGGCTGCCCGGCTGCTGATGCGATGCCCCTGCGGAGTCCTTTTAGGTAGGCCCCATCCGGGATTAAGGTAGCCTGCCTGGCTGATGGGTATAGCCGTATCTGACTATGGGGGTTTTGCAGCAAAAATAAAGCCGCTCATACGCAATCGATGCCGGTATCGATGCCGGTATCGATTGCACATATTCTTTCGGTTTGACGGCTTGAAGCAGGCCAATGAGAATCTACGTTTGAGGCATCCAACTGGCCATTTGGGAAGATGCTTTCAC
The DNA here is from genome assembly GCA_030853845.1 of Bacteroidota bacterium. Lineage (GTDB taxonomy): Bacteria > Bacteroidota > Bacteroidia > Cytophagales > Hymenobacteraceae > Hymenobacter. The sequence goes on from JALYUI010000390.1 coordinate 3,692, forward strand.
TCTCATAACCACTAACAAAACCCACCACATGAACAAGCTTTTTGCCTTACTGCTCCTCAGCGCGGCGCTCACCGCCTGCAACAAGAAAAGCGACCTCGTCGCCCCGGCCGAAGTGCCTGCCGCCGCGCCGGCCTCGGCCAACGCGAGCACCACCGTCACCTCCGAAACAGCCCTCAAAAATGCCGTGGCCGCCGCCAATCCCGGCGACATTATTACCGTGAGCGGCACCATTCGCCTCACCAGTACCTTGCAGCTGCTGCGCAGTGGCACGTCGAGCGCCAAAATCAACCTGACGGGCGGCGTGCTGGACTGCGCCGGCATTTCCTCGGGCTGGGGAGTGAAAGTGAATGGCAGCTACTGGAACATCACCAGCATGACCATCAAAAATGCGCCTTCCTGCGGCGTGGTATTTCAGTCCGGCGGGTACAATTACGCCTACAAGCTGACGACTACCGCGAACAAGGACACGGGCCTCCAAATCTATAATGGCGGCCACGACGACTATATTTCCTACTGCACCTCAACCGAGAACTACGACACCGCCGCCGGGGGCGAAAACGCGGACGGCTTCACCTGCAAGCTGTCGGGCGGGGCCAACAACCACTTCGACCACTGCACGGCCAACCACAACTCCGACGATGGCTGGGACCTCTACGGCCAGGCCTACACCGTCGCCATCACCAATTGCACCTCGACCAACAACGGCTACGGGGGCAGCGGCGATGGCAACGGCTTCAAGCTGGGCAGCGCCGGCCAGTCGGTACCCCACACCGCTACCAACTGCACCGCCAGCTACAACAAAGCCAGCGGCTACGATGGCAACGGCAACACCGGCCACATCACGACCACCGGCAGCGGGGGTACCGGCAACACCAAAGCCCTCTTTTACCGGGTTTATTAAGTGCTGTTACGCGGCAGGGTGTAGCGCGGGATTTGTAGTCTACACTACTCCGGCGTAGCAACCGCAAGTAAGCGCCAGCGGCTAGCTGGCCGGCGGGGCACCCTCCTGGGGTGCCCCGCTTTTTTGCCCAGGGGCCGGTTTGGCTGAAGCGAGCAGATAGTAGTCCGGTTGGCCGGACGGGGTACCCGGCACCGGCCAGCATCCGACTCGATTGTGCGGCCTTGGTTGCCGTTCGGCTTGCAGGCTGCGGCCCGAACTTTTGCCCGGGCAACGCCCGCCTTATTTGCCTGGGTGCGTGCGCTTTTTCAATCCGGGAGCTGCCCAGCCCCGGCCGCCCGGCCCAAACCCGCGTCTCGCCGGAAATGGGCCTGACGGGCGCGCCAGGCCTGCCGGGCGTAAGTTTGCGTCCTCATCAACCTATCTATGAATGCGACTTACGCGCTACACCACCCCGCTTTTCTGTTCTCTTTTCACCCTTAACGCCCACGCCCAGAGTACCCCCGCCGACAGCGCCCGCACCCTGAACGAAGTGACCGTGTACGGCACCCGCCTGAGCCAGGCCGCCGGCCAGACCGGCCGCTACGTGACCGTAGTGCCCGGCCGGGCCATCAGCCAGTACCCTGTTTCGTCGCTCGATGATTTGCTGCGCCTGCTGCCGGCCATCGAAATGCAGAGCAGGGGCAACTTCGGTACCCAGGCCGACATTACCCTGCGCGGCTCCACCTTCAACCAAGTGCTGGTGCTGCTGGATGGGATGCGCCTGAATGACCCGCTCACGGGCCACTTTGCCGGCTACCTGCCCATTACCCCGGCCGAGATTGAGCAGATTGAGGTGGTGCGCGGCCCCGGCGCAGCCCTCTACGGCCCCGACGCGGTGGGTGGCTTCGTCAACATCGTCACCAAAACCTTTGCCGCCACCCACCGGCCCGATGGCGTGGAAATCGGCGGCACGTTCATGGCCGGCGAGTACGATTTGAAAACTACCAACGCCGGCTTCTACGGCCAGGACAAGGGCCTGCGGCTGGCCGGCGGCATCCTCAACAACACCGCCAGCGGGCAGCTGCTGAGCCTGCCCGGCGGCTTGCGCAACGACTTCAAGCTGAATACCTACTCCCTCTCGGGCGCCTACCAGGTGACGAGCAAGCTGAGCGCGGCCGCCCGGGCCAGCTTCGACCGGCGCGACTACAACGCCCAGAACTTTTACACGACCAACGCCGGCGACCGCGCCCGCGAAACCACGGCGCGCGACTGGTACCAGGGTCAGGAGCGCTACGACTGGAACGCCCGCGCCCGCACCGAGCTGCAAGTGGTGGGCACCTCCAGCACCGACTATTACGTCTACACGCCCACCTCGGCGGCCAGCGACCACCTCATGCACTATCTCAACGTACAGGGCCAGCACCAATTGCGCCTCTCCGAGAAAGTGCAGCTGACCCTGGGCGGGCAGGCCGACCGCCGCAGCGTGCGCAGCAACGACCGCGGCAACCACGAGGTGTGGCATCAGGGCGCGTTTGCCGTGGCCGGCCTCGCCCCCGCGCCCGGCCTCAACCTGACGGCGGCCCTGCGCCTCGACCACGACCAGACCTACGGCACCGAGCTGCTGCCCCAGCTCACGGCCAGCCAGCTGCTGGGTGAAAAGCTGACGCTGCGCGCCGCCGTGGGCCGCGCCATCCGGGCGGCTAATTTCACCGAGCAGTATAACTCGGCCATCCGGCCCGGCACCGTGCCCAACGGCTTCAACGTGGGCAACCCCGGCCTGCAAGCCGAGCGCACCTGGAGCTACGAGGGCGGCCTCGACTACGTGCTCTGCCCGGCCCTGACGCTGCGCGGCACTTACTTCAACCGCTTCGGCCGCAACCTGATTGACTACGTGGCCACCCCCGGCGCGGAGGTGCAGGCCAGCAGCGGCTTCACCAACCTCAACCCCGCCTACACCTACCGCTACGCCCAGAACCTGTTTGCCGTGCGTACCCAGGGCCTCGAATTCGAAGCCAGCACCCACGCCGCGCTCGGGGCGGGCCTGCGCCTGGAGGGCAGCGTGGGCTACACCTACACCCACCTGAACGTGGACGGCGACATCGTGTCGCAGTACCTGGGCAACGTGGCCAAGCAGCTCGTGAGCGGCAACCTGAGCCTGGTGCATCACCGCTTCACGGCCAGCCTGGGCGGCGTGTATAAGCAGCGTGCCGGCCAGCAAACCGTTCCCAGCGCCAGCACCAACGACGCCCGCCTCACCCCCAGCTACGTGGTGGTGAACGGCCGCCTCGATCTGGCCCTGCTGCCCGAGCGCCTCTGGGTGGTGGGCCAGGCCCAGAACCTGTTCAACGCCCAATACGCCGACCTGCTGGGGGCCCAGATGCCCGGCCGCTGGCTGCTGGCCGGCGTGCGCGTGGCGCTGCGCAAGTAGGAGCGTTTTGATGCCCTCCGCGTTCACCCCACCCCCTGCCCCCCTTTCCAAAAAAGTAGGGGGCACCGGAAATGCTCCTGACGAGCACTAATCAATAAAAAG
>JALYUI010000617.1 GCA_030853845.1 Bacteroidota bacterium
CCCGAGTACCTCAAGCTCCAGCAGGACTACCTCCAGACCCAGGCCCGCATCGACTACCTGCAACAGGAAACCAACCGCCAGCAAATCCTCAACGATGAGGATGTGGGCGCGCGCCGCAAGCTTCAGCAGGCTACCTCCGAGCTGCACACCGAACAGGCCGCCGCCGGCAGCCTCGCCGCCCAGCTCCGCCTCATCGGGCTGAATCCCGGCACTGTCAGCGCTGGCAACATCCGGCCCAGCGTGCCACTCATCGCCCCCATCGGCGGCTACGTGAAAGCCGTAATGGTGAATCCCGGCCAGTTCGTGAACCCCCAAGACGTGCTGGTGGAGCTGGTCGACCGCTCCGACCTGCACCTGGAGTTAAAGGTGTTTGAGCGCGACATCGCCAAGGTGAAGGTGGGCCAGGACATCCTCTTCACCGTGCCGGCCCAGGGCGCGGGGACCCGGCCGCTGCCGGCCACCGTCTTTCTCGTGGGCAAAGCCTTTGACGACGATGGCCGCACCGTGAGCGTGCACGCCCACCTGCACGACACTGGCCCCGATGCCCTGGCTACTGCCACCCTGCTACCCGGCCAATACGTCAGTGCCCGCATCATCACCGGGCTCACGCCCCAGCGCACCCTGCCCGAAGATGCCCTCGTGCCCGGCGGCGAAGTCAGCTACGCCTTCTACCAGGTGAAAGCCGACGCTAAAGGCCGCACCTACCACCGTTTTAGCCTCCGCCCCGGCACCACTGACCAAGGCCAGGTAGCTGTGCGGCCGCTGGATAAGCTGGCCGATACCACGCATCTGGTCGTGAAAGGCGCATATTTTTTGGATGCCGAGCGCAGCAAGGGCGCGGGCGGGGATGAGTAGAGACGCATATTTGCGTCTGGTCGTTGGACAACAAAGTTGAACGAACGGCCCCACGCAGCTAAAGAACATCAGTAACGACAAGATGCGAAGGGTCACGTCTCTACTCGTACTGGCGTTTCGCCCAACGACCAGACGCAAATATGCGTCTCTACCTCAACCCATGATTTTCCTCACTGAGCTCCACTACCACCCACCGGCAGCCCTTTTCGCCGCCCTGGCCCACGCCGATGGTCTGCTGCTCGAAGCCCACGAGCACTACCGCAAGCAAACCTACCGCAACCGCTGCCTCATCCGCACGGCGCAGGGCGTGCAGCCCCTCACCGTGCCGGTCCTCGACGGCAACCGGGCCGGAAAAGTCAGCGTGTCGGAAATAGAAATCGACTACCGCCAGAACTGGATTCACCGCCACTGGCGCACGCTGCAAACCGCGTACGGCAATAGCCCGTATTTCGAATACTACGCCGACTATCTGCACGATATCTACGTACAGAAGCCCGCCCGGCTGTTCGACCTTAACCAGCAGTTTCTCCAGCTGCTCCTGAAGTGCTTCCGCCTGCCCCTGCCCGTGCAGCGCACTACCGAATACCACGCCGGGTACCCGACCAACTCCCACCCTCCCACCCCCCTACCCTCCTACTCTATTGTAGACCGGCGCGATTGGCTGACACCCAAGGCTTCGGCCGAGGCCAAACCTGACACTCCGGCAGCCCCGGCGCTAGTGCGACCCTACCCGCAGGTGTTTGGCCCAGGTTTTGAGCCCGGCCTGAGTGTGCTGGACCTGCTTTTTTCGCAGGGACCCGCCGCCGGGAGTTTTTTGTTATAGGAACCGTTGCTGCTGGTTCTTACCTTGAAAACCCAAACCCGTGCAAGCGCCCTCCTGTACGACGTTGCCCGAACCTTCGCCCGAACCGGCTTGTTTGCAAGCCAACCCGGCCCAACCCGTCTATCGTGTTATCCGCCCGACGCGGGGCTTATCTGATTTTTCACTACGTTTATTGGCATGGAAGCTAAATTCTCAAACCGCGTCAAGGAGGTGATTTCCCTTAGTCGGGAGGAAGCCATCCGTCTCGGCCACGATTACATCGGCACCGAGCACTTGCTCCTGGGCATGATTCGCGAAGCCGAAGGCACCGCCCTCGGCCTGTTGCGCAAGCTGGGCGTGAGCATCGACGAGCTCAAATTCTCGCTCGAACAGGCCACCCGCAACACTGCCACCCAGGGCACCAGCATCACCGGCTCGATTCCGCTCACTAAGCAGACCGAGAAGGTGCTGAAAATCACCTACCTCGAAGCCAAGATTTTCAAGTCGGAAATCATTGGCACCGAACATCTTCTGTTGTCCATCCTCCGGGACGAGGACAATATTTCTTCCCAAATTCTCAGCAAATTCAACGTGAACTACGAAACTGTGCGCGACTCGCTGGATTACCACGGTAATGCCGGCCCGGCCCCGCAAAACCGCACCCCCGACACCGACGACGACGACAACGACCGCCTCTTTGGCGCTACCGGCCCCGGTGGCGGCCGCGGCAGCGCGGGTGCCGGCGCGGGTGCCAAGCGCCCCGGCGAAAAGTCGAAAACCCCGGTGCTCGATAACTTTGGCCGCGACCTTACCAAATTGGCCGAAGACGACAAGCTCGACCCCATTGTGGGCCGCGAAAAGGAGATTGAGCGCGTCGCGCAAATCCTGAGCCGCCGCAAGAAAAACAACCCCATCCTCATCGGTGAGCCCGGCGTGGGCAAAACGGCCATTGCCGAAGGCCTCGCCCTGCGCATCATCCAGAAAAAGGTCAGCCGCGTGCTTTTCAACAAGCGCGTCGTGACGCTGGATTTGGCTTCGCTGGTGGCCGGCACCAAGTACCGCGGCCAGTTCGAGGAGCGCATGAAGGCCGTGATGAACGAGTTGGAGAAGTCGCCCGACGTGATTCTGTTCATTGACGAGTTGCACACCATCGTGGGGGCTGGCGGCGCTTCGGGCTCGCTCGATGCTTCCAACATGTTCAAGCCGGCTTTGGCCCGGGGCGAGATTCAATGCATCGGTGCCACTACTCTGGACGAGTACCGGCAGTACATCGAGAAAGATGGTGCCCTGGCCCGTCGTTTCCAGATGGTGATGGTGGACCCCACTACGCCCGCCGAAACCATTGAAATCCTGCACAACATCAAGGACAAATATCAGGACCACCACCACGTGGTGTACACCGATAAGGCCATTGAGCAGTGCGTGATGCTGAGCGACCGTTACATGAGTGACCGGTTCCTGCCCGACAAGGCCATCGACATTCTCGATGAGGCCGGGGCACGTGTGCACATCAACAACATCGTGGTACCGGAGGATATTCTCACGCTCGAAGACCAGATTGAGAACATCAAGGGCGAGAAAAACCGCGTGGTGAAATCGCAGAAATACGAAGAGGCCGCTAAGCTCCGCGATACCGAGAAGAAGCTACTGGACCAACTCGAAACGGCCAAGAAAAGCTGGGAAGAGGAAACCAAGAAGAAGCGCTACACGGTGAAAGAGGAGAACGTGGCCGAGGTTATCGCCATGATGACCGGTATTCCCGTTTCGCGCGTGGCCCAGAACGAAAGCCAGAAACTCCTCAATATGAACGAGGAGCTGCAAGGCAAAGTAATCGGCCAGGAAAAAGCCATCAAACAGCTTGTGAAGGCCATTCAGCGCACGCGGGTTGGTTTGAAGGACCCCAAGAAGCCCATCGGCTCGTTCGTGTTCCTCGGCCCGACGGGCGTGGGCAAAACGGAGCTGGCGAAGGTGCTGGCGACCTACCTGTTCGACAAGGAAGATGCGCTGGTGCGCGTCGATATGTCGGAGTACATGGAGAAGTTTAGCGTGTCGCGCCTGGTGGGCGCGCCTCCCGGCTACGTGGGCTACGAAGAGGGCGGCCAGTTGACGGAGAAAATCCGCCGCAAGCCCTACTCGGTGATTCTGCTCGACGAAATCGAGAAGGCCCACCCGGACGTGTACAACCTGCTCCTACAGGTGCTGGACGATGGCATTCTGACCGACGGCCTCGGCCGCAAGGTGGACTTCCGCAACACCATTATCATCATGACCTCGAACATCGGGGCGCGGGACCTGCAGGACTTTGGTGCGGGCATCGGTTTCGGTACGAAAGCCCGCCAGGACAACTTGGATGAGCTGACCAAGAGCACCATTACCAACGCGCTGAAGAAGACGTTCTCGCCGGAATTCCTCAACCGTTTGGATGACGTGATTGTCTTCAACGCGCTGGACAAAAAGGACATCCACAAAATCATCGACATCAGCCTGGCCAAGCTCCTCTCGCGGGTGCAGGCCCTGGGCTACCGCGTCGAGCTGACGGAAGCCGCCAAGGACTTCGTGGCCGACAAAGGCTACGACCCCAAGTACGGCGCGCGCCCGCTCAACCGGGCTATCCAGAAGTACATCGAAGACCCGATTGCCGAGGAAATCCTCAAAGCCCAGGTAGTACACGGCGACGTCATCACCGCCGACTATACCGAAGGGGCCGAGGAGCTGGTTTTCGCTGTGAGCAAGAGCGGTGAAGTCCAGAACCTCGCCAGCGACGAGCGCCCGGCCGACAAGCCCGAAACGCCCGACGCGGACGCGAAGAAGTAAGCGCGTAGCACCTGCTTGTGCAGGTATTGGAAAGCCGGTTCCTGAAAAGGAGCCGGCTTTTTTATTATGGTCTTATTACCTTGCTGCTTGATTTAGACCATTCTAGTAGCTTCGACTGCACTTCTTACTTACTCATTATGAATTTTCTGCAACGAATGGCCCTGGCCGGAGTGGTGGCGATGATGGCCAGCGGCATAGCCCTGGCTCAGAAGTCGACGGCCAATCCGGCGGCGGCGGCGGTAGCTATGACAACTCCCACTTCCGGGCCGGTGGCCCCCATCAAGGCTAAGGTCTTTACAGAATTTGGCACCACCCGCACCGACAACTACTACTGGCTGAACAAGCCCACGGACCCGGCCGTGCTGAAATATCTAAATGCCGAGAACGCCTACTTTGACCAGCAGATGGCCCCGGCCCTGCCCCTGCAAAAGAAGCTGGCGCAGGAAATCAAGAACCGCATCAAGCAGGAAGACGCCACCGAGCCTTACCGCGACAACGGCTACCTCTACTATACGCGCTACGAGTTTGGCCGCGAATACCCCATTTACTGCCGCAAGAAGGGCAGCAGCATCGCCCCCGAGGAGATTATCATCAACGGCGATGAGGTGGGCAGTGGCCAGAGCTACTTCCGCATCGGCGACTTTGCCGTGAGCGACAACAACCAGCTGCTGGCTTTCTCGACCGATACCGTGAGCCGGCGACTGTTTACGCTGCACTTTAAGAACCTGGCCACGGGCAAGGACTACCCGGAGCGCATCTACAATACCGGCGGCGAAATTTTTTTTTATGATTAGTAGAAAACCGTGTTCTACACCCGCAAGG
>JALYUI010000622.1 GCA_030853845.1 Bacteroidota bacterium
CCACGAAATCCCCCGGTGGTATGGTTATGTTGTATTCCCGCAGGTCAAATACCTTGGTAGTGTTAGGTTCAGGAAAACACAGGGTGCTTCCATGCAACACCTCACCCATCGGTTTTCCGGTTAAAGCATCGGCGCGATAAATACGAAAGATAAATGGCAGATTAGGTTGGTTGTATCCAACGTAATCTGACTGCGAATTGCTGCCATGCAGGCGAATGCTTCGCAACAACTGCGGCTCTTTCGCTTGTGCGTTTTTAATGAGGATAGCGAGGTCGTAACCTGGTATCCAATTGAATAAAAATGGCGTTGCGTACGGATTCAATGCCGTAGAATCGGGGGTTGCACAGCCATGGGCAGCCAAACGGTACTGATTGTGCTGCAACAGGATGGTGACGCCATCAGCATTCCTCTTTCCCGCACTTGCTCTTCCATTGTAGCAAATGGTCCGAACCCGTAGATACTTATCACGCCGCAAAGGACCCTCAAAAGCAAAATGGCCATTTCTATCCGTTTCTGCTCCCTTCCGACCCCACTCTTTTTGCACCAACACAAACGGCACCGGCTTACGAGTCACCGAATCCAGCACGTACCCCGAAACGCGGAAAGTTGGCTCGGGCGTCTGCACGATAACCCGATGCCGGGCCGCCGAAGAAGCGCAGCCACTCAGGCAGTTGCTGGCCAGGAAAAGCAAAGCGAGCAGCAAACGGTCGAGCGACATCGGACGGAGATTTAAAACCTCCCCAAGATAACGCGCCCGGCCGTTGCGGCGAAGCGCCACCGCAGCAGCGCAAGTTACTTGGGCGGCTGGCAGTTGGAATAGTTAACGGCCAGCAGGGTGGGCGGGGGCCGGCTCCACTTCCACGCTCAACGCGCTTTCGTAGAGGGGCCAGCAGTTTTCAACGTTTGTGGCCCGGTGCCATCCTTTGCCGATAACGTACTCCCAGGTGCGGATGTCGGAGCGGGCGCAGGGCGGGCGTAGGATGGGGCCGGTGGGGGTGTTGCTTTCTAACGGGGAGAAACTTGAGTGATAATCGCTTACCACATACGCTATAGCAAGGTAGAAACCAGTACCCGAAACTATTATATCATATGAGCTTACATCATAAGACCACATCCCGTCCGTTTCATTAGGAGGAAAAAAGACTATGCTTTCCTGTAATAAACTTTCTCCTGGTGGTGATTCTGGATTGTCAGTAAACCGATAGATGTTCAGCCGGACAGGCTCCCATGGAAATGCACTGTGACTTGCCTTAATATTAACTGTTCGCAGTTTGTGCGGCTGTCGCCATGAGTTGTCCCGAATCAGAAAGGCAAACTGAGACCCTGGATACCCTAGAATCGGCATCATGACCAAGGGCGGCAAACGCGCCGTATCGGCGAGTTGCTGGCAGCCATAAGCCTTGAACCGGTAGGCATTGCGCTTCAGCAGAAGCGTTACGACTTGCGTGGTATCAGCCGGGATGTCAGCATGTGCCTCGTAGAGCGCAGTTCGCCCCACTAGTTGCCCGTGTGCCAGTAAGCGGCTCACAGGTAAGTGCAGCACAAAACGTCCATTCGAGTCGGTTCGGGCCCACTTGAAAGAATGGTTATAGCCATCGTCAATCACCTGCACGCCGGACACCGGCTGGCGGCTGCCCGCATCTAATACATAACCCGCAACGCGGAAGGTTTTTTCGGGGCGCTGGCGATAAGCAGAGGACGCGCAGCTTACCAAGCCCCACACGGCCAGCAGCAACACAACCAGCAAAAAACGGGCAGACTTCATCACACGGAAATTCAAGGCGTTCCCAAAGTAAAGCGCCCAGCTGTCAAATGCCGGGCATGCTTTTTTTCGGATGCCCGCCCGCCGCCTGCGTATGCACTTGCTGACCGTTTCTTCGCTGCTGTTTATGCCTAAAGATTCTCCATCCCCTGCCAATTTCTCTGGCTTCGTGCGCGTGCGCGGGGCCCGCGAGCACAACCTCAAAAACGTCGACGTCGACATTCCGCGCGATGCGCTGGTGGTATTCACCGGCGTGTCGGGCTCGGGCAAGAGCAGCCTGGCCTTTGGCACGCTCTACGCCGAGGCCCAGCGCCGCTACCTCGAATCGGTGTCGCCCTACGCGCGGCGGCTGTTTCACCAGATGGCCGTGCCCGAGGTGACGAGCATCGACGGGTTGCCGCCGGCCGTGGCCTTGCAGCAGCAGCGCGGCGCGCCCAGCACCCGCTCGTCGGTGGGCTCGGTCACCACGCTTTCCAATCTGCTGCGGATGCTGTACTCGCGGGCCGGCGACTACCCGGCCGGCCAGGGCATCATCTACGCCGAAGCATTTTCGCCCAACACGCCCGAGGGGGCCTGCCCCACCTGCCACGGCCTGGGCCGCGTGTACGAAGTCACCGAGCAGACGATGGTACCC
>JALYUI010000627.1 GCA_030853845.1 Bacteroidota bacterium
GCCCAGCGGCAGCGACTCGGCCAGCGAGTAGGTACGGGTGCCGAAGGCCAGCGTGGACTTGCGCTCGAAGCCGATGTGGCCGTCGGCATCCACGGGCACGTTCAGGACCAGGGGTTGGCCGGCGCGCTGCACGTCGAGGCGGGTGGTTTTGCCTTTGCTGGCCAGCAGGGCCGCTTGCAGCTCGTCGAAAAACTGGACGGGCCGGCCGCCCACGGTGGTAATCACGTCGCCCACCTGCAGGCCGGCTTTGGCGGCGTTGCCGCCGGGCGTCACGCGCTCCACGGCGAAGGTTTCGCGGGGGCGCAGCAGGAGGCTGTCCTCCGTCTGCTTGCCCGAGAGGTCGAGGAAGTTGGCGGGCAGCTTCACGTCGGCCAGCTGGCCATCGCGCTCCACGGTGAAGTAGGTATTGTCGCCGAGCAGCACCTCGGGCTTATAGATGTCGTCGAACTCGGTGAAGGGGCGGCCGTTAATTTTTACCACCTTGTCGTTGGCGCGGAAGCCTACCTGGCGGCCCAGCCCGTTGGGCAGCACGCCGTATTTTACCGACGAGGCCGGCAGGAAGGTTTCGCCGTAGTGGTAGGTCATGGCCGCGAAAATGACGATGCCCAATAGCACGTTCATGATGATGCCGCCGAGCATCACCAGCAGGCGCTGCCAGGCTGGCTTGCCCCGGAACTCGTCGGGCTGCGGCGGGCCGGCCAGGGTCGAGGCGTCCTGCGTCTCGTCAATCATGCCGTGAATCTGCACGTAGCCACCCAGCGGGAACCAGCCGATGCCGTATTCCGTCTCGCCCACCTTCTTTTTCAGCAGCGCGAAGTTCATCACGCTGGGCATTGGGAACAGGAAGTCGAAGAAAATGTAGAACTTGTCGACCCGGATTTTAAAGAGCTTGGCGAAGGCAAAATGGCCGAATTCGTGCAAGCCAACGAGGATGGAAAGAGCCAGCACAAGCTGGCCAATCATGGTGAGAATAGCCAAGGGGAAATCGAATTATGAATTAAAAATTATGAATTATGAATTGGAAAACATGAATCGAATAGCGAAGCAACAAGCAACAAGTAGCAGCCAGGCTTCAACTCATAATTCATAATTACTAATTCATAATTAGTTGCGCAGCAACCTGCCGCGTTTCCGCGTCGGTGGCTACCAGGTCGGCCAGTAGCGGCTCTGCAAGGTACGATACCCGCGCCAGGCACTCGGCCACCAGGTCCGACATCTGCCGGAAGCCCACCTGCTCGCGCAAAAATGCAGCCACCGCTACTTCGTTGGCCGCGTTGAGCACGCAGGGCGCGTTGCCACCCCGGCGCATGGCCCCGAAGGCCAGCTCCAGGTTGGGAAAAGCCGCCCGGTCGGGGGCCTCGAAGGTGAGCGTTGGGTAGTTGAGAAACGAGAAGCGCGGGAACGTGTTGGCCAGCCGCTGCGGGTAGCCCAGAGCGTACTGAATGGGCAGCTTCATGTCGGGCAGGCCGAGTTGGGCCTTCAGGGAGCCGTCGGCGAACTGCACCAGCGAGTGCACGATGCTTTGGGGGTGCACCACCACGTCAATCTGCTCATTGCTCAGGCCGAACAGCCACTTGGCTTCAATCACTTCGAGGCCCTTGTTCATAAGCGAGGCCGAGTCGATGGTGATTTTCGCGCCCATGTCCCAGTTCGGGTGCTTCAGGGCCTGAGCCTTGGTGACGGCCTCCATTTGCTGGGCCGAGCGGCCGCGAAATGGCCCGCCCGAAGCGGTGAGAATGATTTTCTCGATGGGGTTCTGTGCCTCGCCCACCAAGCACTGGAAAATGGCCGAGTGCTCGGAATCGACGGGCAGCAGGCGCACGTTGTGCTGCCGCACGAGGCTGGTAATGAGCTCGCCGGCTACTACCAGGGTTTCCTTATTGGCGAGGGCAATGTCTTTGCCGGCCCGGATGGCGGCCACCGTGGGTAGCAGCCCGGCGTAGCCCATCAGGGCGGTGAGCACGATGTCGATTTCGGGGCGCGTCACCACTTCGGCCAGGGCGGCCGCGCCGGCCAGCACGGCGGTTTCGGGCTGGTCGGCCAGGGCCGCTTTCAGGTTTTGATAACAGCTGTCGTCGCCAATAACGACGACGGCAGGCCGGAACTCGCGGGCCTGCCGGGCCAGCAGCTCCCACTGCCGCTGCGCGCTCAGCACCGCCATCCGAAACCGGCCCGGCTGCTGGCGCAACACTTCCAGCGCCTGGGTGCCAATGGAGCCCGTGGAGCCGAGCAGGGCCAGGGTTTTAACGTTTTTTTCTTCAGGCATACGGAATGCAAACACGGAAACGGCGTAAAAGTACGCGCTGCCGCCCCAGAGCCCTCCAGACGATTGTAGCGTGGACGCTGCGAGCCTGCGCGTTTGAACGACCGGCCCACGCGCGGACTCGCAGCGT
>JALYUI010000629.1 GCA_030853845.1 Bacteroidota bacterium
GAATTCAAACGCTTCGTAAAAACCCGCCCCACGTACTAACCCAACAAGCAAAAAGAACGGACCCGTTAGAATCCGTTCTTATCCGTCAAATCTGCGAAAATCTGCGGTTCAGACCTTCAGTTGGCAAATGACCGTGGTACCGCCCTTCACCTTCTGGCCCAGCTCTACTTTCACTTCGGTATCCATCGGTACGAACACGTCGACGCGCGAGCCGAACTTGATGAAGCCAAACTCTTCGCCCTGAGTCACTTCGTCGCCCTCGTTCACATACCACACGATGCGGCGAGCCATGGCCCCGGCAATCTGCCGGAACAGCACCAGCGGGCCGGCATCGGACTCGACCACCACCGTGGTACGCTCGTTCTGCACGCTGCTTTTGGGGTGCCAGGCCACCAGGTAGTTGCCGGGGTGGTACTTGAAATACTTCACGATGCCCGAAATGGGGTTGCGCGTGACGTGCACGTTGATAGGCGACATGAAGATGCTGATTTGCTTGCGCTCATCCTCGAAATACTCGGGCTCGAACACGTTCTCAATCACCACTACCTTGCCGTCGGCGGGGGCCAACAGCAGGTCTTCGTGGGTGAACATGTGCCGGAATGGGCTGCGGAAGAACTGTAGAATCAGCAGGAAGACGATGACCGTGGCCCCGGCAAACAGCCGGTTCACGAGCACCTGCCCCCGGTTGAACTGAAACATCAGCAGGTTGAGCGCCAGCAGTATGAGCAGCGTAACGAACAGGATGCGTCGTCCTTCTTTGTGAACCTTCATGAACCGCAGATTTAACGGATTTTAACAGCTGAAACGGATTTTTTGTGGTTCCGTGTAACAGCTGCTTAATTTAGAGTGGGCCGATAGTCGCCTGCAAAGGTCGACAGGAAAAGTAAAAAGGCACGAACCCGACGGCTCGTGCCTTTTCGCTAGCAATTACGTTGAATTTCAACAAACGGCTGGCGGGCAGCAAAACCACCACAATCCGTTTCGTCCGTTAAAATCCGCTGAATCTGTGGGCTAGAAGCCGCCGCGGAACTTGTAGGTCTGGGCTACTTTGTCGATGGCCACCACGTAGGCGGCAATGCGCATCGGGATTTTATATTTCTGGCTGGTCTGGTACACTTTCTCAAAAGCGTCCGACATAATGCGGTCGGCGCGCTCGGTCACCATTTCCAACGTCCATTTAAAGCCCTGCTTGTTCTGCACCCATTCGAAGTACGACACCGTGACGCCGCCCGAATTGGCCAGAATATCCGGCACCACCATAATGCCCTTCTCGTTGATAATGGGGTCGGCCGAAGCCGAGGTAGGGCCGTTGGCACCTTCCACAATCAGTTTGGCCTTGATGAAGTGGGCGTTGTGCTCGGTAATCACGTCCTCCACGGCGGCGGGCACCAGCACATCCACGTCGGAGGTCAGCAGGTCGTCGGGGTTCATCGGCGTGGCACCGGCGAAGCCTTCGAGGCGGCCATTATGGGCATTCTTGTAGGTAATGGCTTCGTCGATGTTGATGCCATCTTCATTCCAGTACGCCCCCGAAATGTCGGATACGGCCTTAATTTTCACGCCCTGCTGGTGCAGCAGCACGGCGGCCCACGAGCCCACGTTGCCAAAGCCCTGAATGGCGGCCGACACGTTGCCGGGCTCCAGGTTGAGCTTTTTGAGGGCGGCCAGAGCCGATACCATCACGCCGCGGCCGGTGGCCTCGGTGCGGCCCAGCGAGCCGCCCATTACCAGCGGCTTGCCCGTTACCACGGCTGGCGAAGTCATGCCGTTGGTTTTCGAGAATTCGTCCATCAGCCAGGCCATCTCGCGGGGACCAGTGCCCATGTCAGGGGCCGGAATGTCGCGGTCGGGGCCGAAAATGTCCTTCAGGGCCAGGGTGTAGCCGCGGGTCATGCGCTCAATTTCGCCGGCGCTCATCGTGGTGGGGTCGCAGATGACGCCGCCCTTGGCGCCGCCGTAGGGAATGTCGACCACGGCGCACTTCCAGGTCATCCAGGCCGCCAGGGCCTTCACCTCGTCGAGGTGCACGTTCTTATCGTAGCGGATGCCGCCTTTGCTCGGCCCCAGAATGGTGTTGTGAATGACGCGGTAGCCTTCGAAAACGCGGATTTTGCCGTTATCCATCGTCACCGGGATGTGCACAATCACCTGCTTGTCGGGGGCTTTGAGCACATTGTAGGTTTCATCGTCGAGGCCGAGGATTTCGGCGGCGATGTTGAAACGCGACATCATCGATTCCAGCGGATTTTCGCGGTCGACTTTCGGAGCCGGTTCTTTATACACAGTTTGAACTGCCATGAGGGATTGTGGGAGTTGGGTGGGACGGTGAATGACGGAATTAGGGCGCAAAGGTATTGCTTTTGGGCCGATGGCGAAGCTCCGGCAGTGCGGGCGCACACAGTATTCGGCCCCATCCGCCGCCCAGCCGGGCGACACCAGTTGCGCCGCCGGAATTTTCCATTTTAATTCGGGTAATGCACCACAGCGGCGGCAGCTTTTTTGAGGACCCTCATTGCCCCTGCTCACCACCCGGGCACGCCGATGAGCCTGCGCCTGACTATTCTTTTCCACGTCGTATTATATCTCCGTGATTAGCCTGATTACCTTCCGCCTGCACGGCACCATCCCCGCCGGCACCGGCCGCGAGCTGAAAGCTGAGCTGCGCCGCGCGCAGGAAGCCGGCACCGACCACCGCCGCGCTCAGAAGCAGTTTTTCGTAAAATTCGACGCCGTGCTCGACCGCGCCCCAATTGGCCCGCAGTTCTTCGAAAACGAGAAAATAGCCGAGGCACTAGCCGGCGAAGTCATGATGCTGGAGGAAACCGGCTTCGTTGTGCACGGCTTCGCCATTCTGCCCAACCACGCCCACCTTGTGCTGGAGCTGCCCGCCGACAGCCCGCTTTCCTTTGCCAAAGCCATCGACCTGCTGCACCTGCGCACGGGTACCAACTGCCGCCGCCTCGTGCGCCCCAAGCTCCCGCCCGAGGCCGAGTTCTGGCAGGTCGGCTGGCACGAATACGAAGTGCAGGATACCGTCGAGCTGGCCCGCCTGCTGGCCTACGTGCGCGGCAATGCCCGGCAGGCCGGCCTGCCCGCCCGCTTCCAGGAGTGGCCGTATGTGAATGAGTGAATGAGTAATTGCCAGTAATCAGTTGGTTGCAGCGAAGCGGCAAAGACGCTTTGGCAAGCGGACGCCAGATGAAGCATGACCGTTCATTCCTGCTCCTTCAATCTTCCCGGCCCGCGCGCTCGTAACTCCGGCTACTTATGCGCCTGCTGCTACTACTGTTTATGGGATTTTCCGGCCTCATCCGCCGCGCCGCGCCCGCGCCGGCCGATACGCTGCGGCCGCTCAGCCCCGCCCGGCTGTTGACGTACACCTACGCCAACGACCTGTTCTTCCGCACCGACTATTATTTCACCCAGGGCATGACGCTGACGCTGGTGCACCCGATGCTGGCGCGGCTGCCGGTGCGGCACCTGCTGGCGGCCGGGCCGCGCGGCAGCACGCAGCACTTCGGCCTCACGCTGCGCTACGACGGGTTTACGCCGTTGCGCATTCAGGATGCCTTTATCCGCGTCGGCGACCGGCCCTACGCGGCTTACCTGTATGCCGCCTTTTTTCGCGTCAGCAACCAGCCCACCCAGCGGCAACGGCTGACCACGGCCCTGGAAATCGGCTTTATCGGTCCGGCGGCGGGCGGTAAGGAATTACAGACGGCTATCCACCGCGTGACGGGCAATGCCGAGCCGCGCGGCTGGGACTTCCAGATGCGCAACGCGCCCATCATCGGCTACCGGGTGGAATTGGAGCAACAGCTGGCGGCCAGCCGCTACGTCGAACTGCTGGGCAAAGCCGAAGCCTCACTGGGCACGCTTTACACCTATGCCGGCACGGGTGTAAACCTCCGTTTTGGGCATTTCAGCCCTTATTTTGCCAATCCAGGCCGCACAGAATCAGCCATCTCAAAAAGCTGGCAGCTCTACGGGCAAGCCACGCTGGGAGGCCGCCTTATCGGCTACGATGCCACGCTGCAAGGCAGCCCTTTCCGCCGCGACGACCCCTATACGCTAGCCGCCAGCACAGTGCGCCGGGCGGTGGCCCGCAGCTCTGCCGGCGTAGTAATGGCCCACGAGTCGCTTCGTTTTGAAGCTACTGCTACCTGGGTTTCGCCCGAGTTTGCGGGTGGTCGCTCGCACCGCTGGGGGCAGCTGGGGCTGACGGTGGCATTTTGACGCCTTCGGCTCAATGAGGAATGAGGAATGAGGAATGAGGAATGAGGAAGTTTGGTCCTATTCGCCCATTTTCCAATTCTTCATTCTTCATTCTTCCATCAAGCCGAAGGCGCCCTACTTCGCCCGGTGAATAATCAGTACGCCGGCTAGGATGACCAGCATGCCCACGAAATGCCAGATGTTGAACGCCTCGCCGTCGAGCGCGCCCCAGGCCAGGGCCACAATGGGAATGAGGTAGGTGCTGGAGGAAGCAAACAGCGCCGTGGATTGCTGAATGAGCCGGTTGAACAACACCATTGCCACGGCCGTGCTCATGGTGGCCAGCAGCGCGATGTAGCCGAATGCTACCCAGGCGCCCGGCTGCGTCGCCAGCTTGTGCAGGAAATCAGTGGCCAGCAGCAAATAAGCCAGCGCCGGCCCGCCAATGAGCATGAGCAGTACCGAGGTCACGGCCACCGGCGTCATGTTGTTGAGCTTGTGCTTGATGACGTTCACGCTCAGGCCGTAGCCGATGGTAGCCACCAGAATGTATAGGCCGTACCAGGCGTTGCCCTCGCCGGTGGGCGTGGCATCGCCACCGCTGCCGCCCAGCTGCAGCATCAGCACGGTGCCCACCAGGCCCAGCGCGATGCCCAGCACCCGCAGGCCCGTGAGGCGCTGCCCGAACAGCAGCGCCCCCACCAGCAGCGTGAACACCGCCGTGAGGGCGTTGAGCACGCCCGCCAGCCCCGAGGCCAGCCGGGTTTCGGCGTAGGCAAACAGGAAGGCCGGAATCAGCGTGCCCACCACGCCGCTCAACGCCAGCCACTTGTAGCGGCTGCGCTCGACGCTGCCCACGTGGCGCAGGGCAAACGGCAGCAGCAGCAGCGCCGCCACGCTCACCCGGATGGCGCCCAGCTCCATTGCCGAGAACACCAGCAGGCCCTTCTTCATCAGGATAAACGACGTGCCCCAGATGCAGGCCAGCGTAATCAGCAGCGCCCAGGCCATGGGCGTGGTGGTGGCTGGCCCGGGAGCCGCCAGGGCTACGGTAGCTTCGAGCGAGGCTGTTTCGTCGGCCGCGCCCGACAGCGTCGTTTTATCGCCTCCCGAAGCAACCCCGGCGGCGAGCGGAACGAGTGAAGAAGCAGGAACGGAGGGCATTTTGGTGAGCATGGTGCAAAGGTACGAGGCCCCCGCACGGCGGACTTCCGGATTATTGCGCAATTGCCCGAACCGGAGAGTTGCATCGGCTGTTTTATTCTTGCCGATTCCTGCCGTAATTTTGTCGTCCGGTTTCGTGCCGATTCTGTCTATGTCGCATCCGTTCAAGGCCGTCAGTCTCTCCTTCAAGAAAGCTCCGCTTGCTATCCGCGAGCTGCTTGCACTGGATGAGGCCGCCTGCCGCCGCTTCCTGAATACGCTGCACAATGAGCTGGGCTTTAATGACCTGCTTGTGCTCAGCACCTGCAACCGCACCGAGGTGTACTACGCTGCCGAGGAAGACCGCAGCCGCGAAATCATCCTCGCCCTGGGCAACCTGAAAGACCGCACCGACATCGGCCAGTTCCTGCCTTACTTCGACCTGCTGCCCGACGCCGACGCGGCCGTGCAGCACCTCTTCGAAGTAGCCATGGGCCTCGATGCCCAGGTGGTAGGCGACCTGCAAATCAGCAACCAGGTGAAAACGGCTTACCAGTGGTCGGCTGATGCTGATGCCGCCGGACCATTCCTGCACCGCCTGCTGCACACGGTTTTCTTCACCAACAAGCGCGTGCAAACCGAAACCAGCTTCCGCGACGGGGCCGCTTCGATTAGCTACGCCGCGCTGGAGCTGGTGGAAGAGCTGACCGCCGACGTGGCCAACCCGCGCGTTTTGGTGGTGGGTTTGGGCGAAATCGGGGCCGACGTGTGCCGCCACCTGGCCGCCAGCAAGGTGTTTGGCGAAGTCACCCTCTGCAACCGCACCCGCGCCAAAGCTGAAGACCTGGCCGCCGAGTGCAACATGCGCATCGTGGAGTTCGAAGACCTCGTGCCCGCCATGAAGGAGGCCGATGTGGTCATCTCCTCTATCAACCGCGCCGAGCCGTTCTTCACCCGCGAGCTGGCCGAAAACCTCGACGTGCTCAGCTTCAAGTTCCTGATTGACCTGAGCGTACCCCGCAGCATTGCCGCCGATGTGGAGCAGGTGCCCGGTGTACTGGTCTACAACATCGACGCCATCCAGAGCAAGGCCTCGACTGCGCTGCAAACCCGGCTGTCCGCCGTGCCACAGGTGCGCGCCATTATCGCCGAAAGCATTGCCGGCCTCAACGACTGGGCCAAGGAAATGCTGGTGTCGCCCCTCATCCAGAAGATGAAGGCCAGCCTGGAGCAGCTGCGCCAGGAAGAGCTCGACCGCTTCCAGAAAAAGGCCACCCCCGCCGAAAGCAAGCTTCTCGACGAAGCCACCCGCTCGCTGATGCAGAAGATTCTCAAGCAGCACGTGTTGCAGCTCAAAGCCGCCTGCAAGCGCGACGACGGCGGCCAGCTGGTGGAGCTGCTGGGCGAGTTGTTCGATTTGGAGAAGCAGAACGAGCCGGTCGCATAGCCCGCTTGATAAGATTGTTGTAGAACCGAAGGCCGCTTAGCAAGCGGCTTTTTTATTGCCAGGATGCTGAGGGTATCGACCTAGTGGCAATTGCCGGTTTTGTTGTAACTAGTGCGCTGATTTCCAGACTTCCTATTCGGCTACATCGCATGCGCACGTTTACTTTTCGGGGGCTGCTGCTGATTCTGCTCCCGCTGGCCAGCCAGGCCCAACTGCCCAACACCGACCAGCGCGACAGCCTGCGCGCCCTCCTGCGCACCCAGCCCGCCGATACCAACCGCGTGCTGCTGCTCATCGGGCTGGGCCAGCAGTACGAGGCCAGCCGGCCCGACTCGGCCAAAGCCCTCTACCTGCGGGCGGGCCGCCTCAGCGAGCAGCTGCACTACCCCAAAGGCGTGGTGAAATACATTGCCAACTACACCGGCGTGCTGAACACCGAGGGCCGCTTCGCCGAGTCGGAGCAGCTCAACCAGCAGGCCATTGCCCTGAGCCGGCAGCACCATTTCCGACGCTACCTGGCCGTGTCGTACGGCAACCTGGCCAACGTGTATTTGCGCCAGGAGAAGTACCCGCTGGCCATTGCCACCCAGCTCAAAGCCCGGCCGGCCTTCGAGGCAATTCGCGATACGGCTTCGCTGGCACTGCTCACCAACAGCACGAGCGTGTGCTACCAATACCTGCACCAGGATGCCGAAGCCCTGCGCTACGGCCAGCAGGCCCTGGCGCTGGCCCGGCCGCTGCACAACGACTTCCTGACGGGCATGATTACCAACAGCATTGGCAATGCCTACCACGGCCTGGGCCGCCTCGCCGAAGCTACCCAGGCCTTTCGGCGCAGCTACGCGCTGGGGCAGCGGCTGCACTACCTCGAAATTCAGAAAAGCGCCGCCACCAACCTGGCCGATATCTACGTGCAGCAAAACCAGCCCGCCCTGGCCCGGCCGCTGTACCAGACGGCCGTGCAGCTGGCCGATTCCATCCACGACCCCGAGGGCAAAGCCGATGACTGGAAGGGCCTGGGGCGGGCCTATTTCGGGCTGCGGCAGTTTGGCCCGGCCGGGCAGTACGCCCGGCAGGCGCTGGCGCTGGCCCGGCAGCAGGGGGCCAACAAGGTGGTGCTCGACTGCTACGACCTGCTGGCCGACGTGGCCGTGGCCCAGGGCCAGCTGGCCGCCGGCCGGCACCTGCACCAGCGCGCCGATGCCCTCGGCGACAGCCTCCTGAACCTGGCCGTACTGAAAAGCGCCCAGGAGGTGGAAACCCGCTACCGCGTGCAGCAGCAGCGCGCCGTGGTGGCCCGGCAGCAGCAGGCGCTGGCCCAGCAGCGCCACTGGCTGCTGGCGGCCGGGGCGGGCGTGGGCCTGCTCGGGCTGCTGCTCTTCGCCACCTACCGCATCTACCGCCAGCGCCACAAGCTCGATGCCCAGCGCCTGCAAACCGCGCACGCCGAGGCCGAAGCCCAGCGCCTACAAGCCCTGCTCGACGGCCAGGCCCAGGAACGCCAGCGCATCAGCCAGGAAATGCACGACGACCTCGGCGCGGGCCTCACCGGCATCATGTACCTCAGCCACGCCTTGCAGGCCTCGCCCGCGCAGGCCGGCCCGGCGGCGGCCCGCATTGCCGAGGCGGCCGGCCAGCTTTCGGCCAAAATGAACGAGGTTATCTGGACCCTGAACGATGCCCACGACACGCTGGCCTCGCTGGTGCACTACCTGCGCCTGCAAATGGCCGAGCTACTCGACAACGCCGGCCTCGACTACCGCTTCGATACCGACGAGGACCTGCCCGACCTGCCCGTGCCCAAAGAAGTGCGCCGCAACGTGTACCTGGTGGTGCGCGAGGCCGTGCACAACGCCATCAAGCACGCCGGCGGCCAGCTCGTGGCCATCAGCATTCACTTTCGAGATGAGGAGCTGCAAGTGTGCGTGCAGGACGACGGCCCCGGCCTACCCATCGGCGCGGACGGCCCCACGGCCCGGCCCTTCGGCAACGGCTTGGCCAACATGCGCCAGCGCGTGGCGCAGGTCGGCGGCGAGCTGCGGTTTGAGTCGGGTAGCGGGGGCACCGGCGTTTATTTGTCGGTGCCGCTGGCGGGTTAAGAACGTCATGCAGAGCGCAGCGAAGCATCTCGCGTGTGGTAGTAATTCAATCGTTACAACCGTCATTGGTTAGTGACGGCACGCGAGATGCTGCGCTGCGCTCTGCATGACGTTCCGCTTACCCAAACCTCCCCCACGTTCGTCCTATTGCCGGACCCACCTAAACCCCACAACTTCACGGCATGGAAAAAACCCGCATCAGCATCGTCGAAGACCTGCCCGACATTCGGGAGGGCCTGCGCTTCCTGCTCAACCAAACCACCGAATTCACCTGCCTGGCCGCCTATGCTTCCGCCGAGGAAGCATTGGCCGGCCTCCGCGCCGACAACCTTCCCGAGTTGGTCATCATGGACATCAGCCTGCCGGGACTGAGCGGCATCGAGTGCATCCGGCAGGCCAAGCGGCGGTTTCCGGCCATTGAATTTGTCATCTTCACCGTGTTTGAGGACAGCGACCAGGTGTTTGCGGCCCTGGCGGCCGGGGCCAGCGGCTATTTGCTGAAGCGCACGCCGCCCGCCAAGCTGGTCGATGCCCTGCTGGAGCTGCGCGACGGCGGCTCGCCCATGAGTGCCAGCATTGCCCGCAAGCTGGTGACCACGTTCCAGCCCGCGCCCGTGCCGGCCGAGGCGCCCGGCGAGCTCTCGCCCCGCGAGCATGAGGTGCTGGCGGCCCTGGCCAAGGGGCTGCTCTACAAGGAAATTGCCGGGCAGCTGGGCATCAGCGTGCACACCGTGCGCCAGCACATCCACCGCATCTATCAGAAGCTGCACGTGCAGAATCGCACCGAAGCGCTCAACAAGTTCTTCGCCCGCTAAGGGCTACCCCCCACGTTTGTTCTATTGACAGCCGGTGGGGCGAAGGGCTAGATTTGCAGCATCTTAACCCATTCGCCATGAAGCTGCTGCCTGCCCTCCTCCCCCATTCTTTCTCCCTGCCCCTGCGGCGGGCGTCCGGCGGCCTGCTGCTGCTGGCGGCCCTCACCGGGCTGGCGGC
>JALYUI010000647.1 GCA_030853845.1 Bacteroidota bacterium
GAGTTCAGATGAGGGAAAGGAGTCTCACGGAGTTTTACCGGCTCTGTGATACTCCTTTCCCTCGTCTGACCTCTGTGCGAAAAACCCTACAGCAACGTCCCGCGCAGCAGCAGCAGCGCCACCGAGAAGTAGATAATTAGGCCCGTCACATCGACCAAGGTGGCTACGAAGGGCGCGGACGACGTGGCCGGGTCCAGGCCCAGGCGCTTGAGCAGCAGCGGCAGCATGGAGCCCGCCAGCGAGCCCCACAGCACGATGCCCACCAGGGCAATGCCCACCGTGAGGGCCACCAGCAGCCAGTGCGGGCCATAAATGGGCGTGATGCTCTGCCAGATGGCAATGCGGCCGAAGCCCACCAGGCCCAGAATGAGGCCTAGCGCCAGGCCCGTAATAATTTCGCGCCGCAGCACCCGCCACCACTCGCCCAGCGTGAACTCGCCCAGCGCCATGGCCCGGATGATGAGCGAGGTAGCCTGCGAGCCGGAGTTGCCGCCCGAGCTGATGATGAGGGGCACAAACTGCATCAGCACAATGGCCTTCTGCAATTCACCTTCGAAAAACTGCATGGCCGAGGCCGTGAGCAGCTCGCCCAGAAACAGCACCACCAGCCAGCCGGCCCGCTTCTGCACCAGCCGCATCAGCGGCATACTGAGGTAGGGCTCGTCGAGGGCTTCGGAGCCGCCGAGCTTCTGCATGTCCTCGGTGTCTTCCTGCTCCCGGATGCTCAGGATGTCATCGATGGTCACGATGCCGAGCAGGATGCCCTGGTCCGACACCACGGGCAGGGCGTTGCGGTCGTTGCGCCGGAAAATATCGATGGCTTCTTCCTGGTCCTGGTTGGCGTGCAGGCTCACGTAGCGACGGTCCATCAGGTCGCGCACCCGGGCAATGGGGGCCGAAAGCAGGAATTCCCGAATCCGGATGTCGTCAATCAGCACGCCGTGGGCATCGGTCACGTAGAGCATGCTCAGCGTTTCGGACTGCCCGCCGTGCTGGCGCACGTAGTCGAGCACCTGCTGCACCGTCCAGTGCTCGCGAATGGCAATGTAGTCGGGCGTCATCAGGCGGCCCACCGAGTATTCGGGGTAGCCCAGCAGCTGCAGGGTCACTTTGCGCTCTTCCTCGCTCAGACTCTGCACCAGCTCGGCCACGAAGTTGGCGGGCAGGAATTCGAGCAGCGTCGTGCGGTCGTCCGGCGACATCTCGTTGAGGATGTCGGCCATCTTGTCCTGGGCCAGATTATCCAGAAAGTGCCGCTGGACGTCTAAATCGAGGAATTCGAACACCTCGGTAGCCAGCTTCAGCGGCAGCAGCCGAAAGATGATGAGCTGTTCCCGTTCTTCCTCGCCCTCCAACAGCGTCACCAGCTCCGCCGGCTGGAAGTCGCGCAGCACCTGCTTGAGCTTGAAGAATTCGCCCTCCTGAATCAGGGACGTGATGGTTTCCACGGTCTGCGGCTGCATGAGGAGGGGTGGGGAGATGCTTCGCTAGGCAAGCGGGGTTGGGGGGAGAATAAGCGCCACAAAAGTAGCCCCAAGCCGCCGGTAAACGGGCAGAAAGGACTGATTTATTGGCAAACGAAAGAACGTCATGCAGAACGCAGTGAAGCATCTCTACCGCAGTAGTAAATCAAATTACCAGCGCGGTAGAGATGCTTCACTGCGTTCAGCATGACGTTCTGCTGGCGCGTCCATCCCCCAAATCCCGCGCGCCGCCCCATCTTGCCGCCCCAAACCCGCGTTATGCCCGACCCTGCCGTTTTCCTGGCCTCCGCCGCGCCCCTGGGCACCCTCGTGGTGTTCGGCGGCGGCGACGACGACCCCCTGCTGGCCCTGCTGGCCGGCCTGCTGCCCGACCGCACGGCCCCCATCGAGGTGTTCACCACGGCCACCCGCCGCCAGCCCGCCCGCACTGCCGCCGCCTACGCCCACTCCTGGCACCAGCTGGGCTGCCCCCACGTGCGCCACCTGCAAGTCAACGAAACCCACCCCGCCGACGACCCCGCCACCCTGGCCCGCCTGCGCGCCGCCGCCGTGGTGTTCCTGAGTGGTGGCGACCAGGAGCGCATCACCGATTTCCTGGTGGGCACTGAGTTTCTGGAAATTCTGCGCCACAAATACCAGCACGAGAGCGGCTTCATCGTGGCCGGCACCAGCGCCGGGGCCTCCGCCCTGGCCGAATTCATGCTCGTGGACGGCCACGGCTGGCGCAGCCTGCTCGGCGGCCGCGTTGAGGTGGTGCCCGGCCTGGGCCTGCTGCCCGGCGTGGTGCTCGACCAGCACTTCGCCGAGCGCGCCCGCTACCCCCGCCTGATGCACGCCGCCCTGGCCCGTCCCCACCTGCTGGGCGTGGGCCTGAGTGAGGAAACCGGCCTGCTCGTGCGGCCCGGCCAGCCTGCGCGGGTGTTCGGCACCGAAGCCGTGGTGGTCGTCGATGCCGCCCACACCACTCACAACAACCTGCCCGAGGTGCCCCGCAACGAATTCATCAGCGGCCACGGCCTGCGCCTGCACCTGCTCATCGACGGCCAGCAGCTCGATTTGGGCAAGCGGGAGGTTATCAATGGGTGAATGAGTGAATGGGTGAATGCAGCTGGTACGCGTCTGCGACGTGCTTCCAACTGCATTCGCCCATTCGCCCATTCGCCCATTCGCCCATTGTCTCCCCCGGGCACTAAACCCTTCTACCTTTGCGTTGATGCCCCGAAAAACTTTCGTGCCCTACATGAATTCATTGCGTTGGTGGCCGCGGCGCCTGCCGGGTCTGGTTTTGTTGCTGCTCACGCTGCTGCCGTGGGCCTGCACCCGCAAAGCGGTTTCCTTCAACAGCACGCCCGAGCAGCCGGTGGTGTCGATGGCGGCCGACTCGCTGACGCATACCGCCGACTCGCTGGCCGGCAAGCCCTCGCTGAGCACGGCTCGCAAGGTCGTCCTCACCAAAGAGCAGGAGCGCACCGCCAAGGAGGCCGAAAAGGATACCCAGCGCAAGGCCAAGAAGCCGAAGAAAAACGTCTTCCTGGGCGAGAAGATGAAGCGCGCCTACGTGAAGTCGGGGCCGAAGGGGCGCAACCAGATTATCGAGATTTTCTACTTCCTGAAGTTCCCCAAGCCCATCAACGACTTCGCCCCGGCGCACTACTACTACGACACCAAGAAGCATAAAATCCTGAAGCTGGCCGCTATCGAGGACGAGGAGCCCAACCTCAAAATCCTGCACGGCCCCTACAAGAAAATCCAGAACAACAAAGTGCTCGAAACCGGCTACTACGCCCTCGGCACCAAGCACCTGCGCTGGGAGAAGTTCGACAAAAACGGCGTCCTGCTCACCAAAACCCACTACGAGATGGGTTTCCCGCGCGATGCCAACGTGAGCTACTACGGTGAGGACCGGGGCAAAATCGACGAAGTGGTGCCCTACGTGAACGGCAAGCTCGAAGGCGACTACGCCAAGTTCCTGCTCAACGGCCAGCCCGAGTGGCGCGGGCAGTTCGAAAACGGTAAGCGCATCGGCACCTGGACCAAATACTGGGGCTTCCGCAGCCGCCGTCGCTACGAGTACCAGTACGGCGAGTCGGGCTACGACCCCGAAGTAACCGAGCCTGACCTGGTGAAGGAGTACAACCGCAACGCCGTCCTCATCTACGACAAGGAGAAAAATTACGACAAGCGCGGCGAACCCGAAGCCCAGGACCGCCCCGGCGCCACCCATCGCCCGGGCTACACCCCGCGTCCGGTGCGCCGCGCCCCCACCAAAGTGGCCCCCAAAAAGCGTTAGCCCGGCCTCAATAAAAAGCGTCCTCGAAGTGCTCGACGCGGAAGCCGCTGCTGAGCAGCGTCAGGGCCAGGATGTCGAAGCGGATATCGCCGCGCCAGTCCAGCTCTTCCTGCAAATGCGTGGCCGCCTGTCGGAACAGCTCCTTCTTGCGCGCCGATACAAACGTTTCGGGCGGACCGAACTGGCCCGAGGACCGGGTTTTCACCTCGGCAAAAACCAGCAGGTCGGGGCCGAGTTTCAACACTAAGTCGACTTCGGCACGGCCGTGGCGGTAGCTGCGGGCCAGCACCTCGTAGCCCCGGGCTTGGAGGTAGCTGGCAGCGGCATCTTCGCCGGCCTGGCCAAGTTCGTGCGGGGCATGGGCCATTGGGCGCAGGAGGAGCTGAGGGCCGCGTTGGTGCGGGCTGCAAGCTAGCTGTTGCCGGCGGGCCGGGCAAGTGCCAGGCAAAGCCTGCGGCCGGTCGTACCTTTGCGGCCCGATTCCGTTCCTGCACAATGGCTACTGCTCCCGAACCGACTTCTGTTTCTGCTGCCGCCCCTGCAACGGCCACCGTCCCCAACCACCAGGTGCAGGTGCACCGCCTGGGCCTGGTCGATTACGTGCCCACCTGGGAGTATCAGGAGGCCCTGATGGGAGCCACTCTGGCCATCAAAACCCACAACCGGCTGGCCGAAAGCACCGGTACCGTGCCGCTGCCCACCCCCAATCACCTGCTGCTCTGTGAGCACCCGCACACCTACACCCTGGGCAAAAGCGGCAAGCCCGAGCACCTGCTGCTCGACGAGGCTGCCCTTGCCGCCCACGCCGCCAGCTTCCACCGCATCAACCGGGGCGGCGACATCACCTACCACGGCCCCGGCCAGCTGGTGGGCTACCCCATTCTCGACCTCGACAACTTCCGGCCCGACATCCACTGGTACCTGCGCACACTCGAGGAAGCCGTTATCCGCACCCTGGCCGGATACGGGCTCAAGGCCGGCCGCATTCCCGGCCTCACCGGCGTGTGGCTCGACTGGGCCGAGGGCGCGGCTAACCCCCGCAAAATCTGCGCCCTGGGCGTGAAGTGCAGCCGCTGGGTCACCCTGCACGGCTTCGCCCTCAACGTCGCCCCCGACCTCTCGTACTTTGGCCATATTGTGCCCTGCGGCATCACCGACAAGGGCGTTACCTCCCTGGCCCAGGAATTGGGTGCCGAAACCACCGTGAGCGTGGCCGAAGTGCAGGAGCGCCTGCTCCCGCACCTGCTGGCTCTGCTCGGGGCCGATGCGCTGTCCGCTCCCGGTGTAAATCTCCGATAATGCCGTTTTTCGTATGATGCTGCCATGAAGAAAGACATTTCATTCGACCCCATCGAGGGGGTGTCGGTGGCCGTGTTGCCCGCCCTCGACCAGGCCCTGAGCCCCGAAGGCCAGCCGCTGTGGCAGGTGTATCTGCTCAATCAGAACGACTTCCCGCTGCAAAACGTCATCGTCAATTCCAACGGCTACGGCCAGCAGGCCGACGGCGAAAAAGTGCGCACCTCCACCCTGCGCTACTTGTTCGAAGAGGTGCCACCGCACACTGCCATCCCGGTCGAGCCCCTCGACCCCGCCCTGTTCCACCTCAACAACCAGTATTGGGTGAGCTACTACCTGGGGCCGCGCATTTTCGACAAGAAATTCATCTTCGTGCCGGACTCTATCGTGCCCGATAATTTTTCCCACATCCCGCTGCTCGACCGGGTGGGCATTCTGCACAGCTAGCCAGTGCCCGGCTGGCCTGTGCCGATTGCGACAATTGTTTTTCCTGTTTATGAATCCTATCGATATTCCCTTAGCGCTTTCCTGGATGTGGGCCATGCTGGTCGCGCTGTTTGCGGTGCCCTCCATTATCTACATTGCCCACCTCAAAAACATGCTCGACACGCCCAACGGGCGCACCGTGCACCAGTCCCTCACCCCGCGTCTCGGAGGTGTGGCCGTGTTCGCGGGCTTCATGTCGGCCCTCACCATTTTCGCCCCCCTGCAAAACGGCGTGAAAGAGCTGCTGGCCGGCTGCATCATCCTGTTTTTTGTGGGCCTGAAAGACGACCTCGTGGGTATGTCGGTGTCGAAGAAGTTTGTGGGCCAGCTTCTGGCCACCGGCATCGTGATGATAATGGCCGACGTGCGCCTCACCAGTTTCCAGGGCATCCTGGGCATCCAGGAGCTGCCGGTGGGCATCAGCTACGCCTTCACCTTCTTCGTGATTGTGGGCATCACCAACGCCATCAACCTCATCGACGGGCTCGATGGCCTGGCCGGCACCATTGTGCTCATCATCTGCAGCACATTCGGCTATTACTTCTACCAGTACGGCGGGGCCAGCTTCGGCAACTACGCCTACGTGGCCATCTGCCTCATTGGCGGCATGCTTGGCTTCCTGCGCTACAATTTTCACCGCGCGCCTATTTTCATGGGCGACACTGGCTCGCTGGTATGCGGCTTTATCGTGTCGGTGCTGGCCATTCAGTTCATCGAGATGGGCCGGCTCGTGGGGCAGCCGTTCGGCTCGTCGTCGCCGTCAGTGGCGGTGGGCATTCTGTTCGTGCCGCTGTTCGATACGCTGCGGGTCTTCTCGCTGCGCATGGCGGCCGGCAAGTCGCCCTTCTCGCCCGACAAAAACCACATTCACCACCGCATTCTGGCCATGGGCTTCCAGCAAATCAGCACGGTCCTGCTCCTGGGGCTGCTCAACGTACTGGTTATTCTGTTCGTCATTCGCTTCGCCGCCTTCGGCAACACCGTGCTCATTGCCTCATTGGCGGGCTTTTCGGTCCTAATGAGTGTTTTTCTGGGCGTGTACGAAAGCCGGCTCACGCGCCGCCAGCTCCGGGCGGCCGAAGCCGGCGGCCAGTAATCCACTATGACTGTCCCTCGCCCCTCGTCGTGTTTGCACTGCCTGCGGGTGCTGGGGCTTTTGGCCATGCTGTTGAGCGGTGGCCTCCGGGTGCACGCCAGCGAGTACCGCCAGTTGCCGCCCGCCTCGCCCACGGCCCTCTCGGCCGACTGGCTCATTCACGACGCGGCCCGCAACCGCCTCATTTTCTACCTGCCCGGCTACCACCAGCCGGCGCATGCCTACTACCAATGGGTGCAGCTCCGCCGCCAGCAGCTCTTTCCGCTCGCGTTTGCCGCCCAGCCGGGCCTCAGCATTTTTCTCGATAACCAGCTGATTTTTACCGCGCGCGCCGCCACCACCTACTCGCTCGACCTGGCCCGGCTTATGCCAGCACACTTGCTGCCGGGCCGGCACCTGTTGGCCGTGTGGCAGCCCGACGGCTCCCCAGCTCTGGCCTCTTTCAGCGGGCTGGTGCCCGCCGCCCCGGGCAGCGGCCCGGGCCACCCCAAAGCCGTAGCCGGGCAAGCCCAGCCGCGCCTGCCGGCCCCGCAGGGCCAGAACGTGTACCTGGGCTTCCTGCTGGTGCTGGGCCTGTCCTACGGGGCCGTGCGGGCCACCTACCAGC
>JALYUI010000660.1 GCA_030853845.1 Bacteroidota bacterium
CCAACACTAACACACCCCGGGCACTGCCGAATCTAGGTCGGGTCGGCGGCTGGGGCCAACATATCATGTCAAAGCAAAACACGGTCGCCATTGTCGGGCGGCCCAACGTGGGCAAATCCACGCTATTTAACCGCCTCGTGGGCCAGCGCAAGGCCATTATGGACAACGAGAGCGGCGTAACCCGCGACCGCCACTACGGCTACGGCGACTGGATTGGCAAGAACTTCACCGTGATTGACACGGGTGGCTACGTGCACAATTCGGAAGATATTTTCGAAGGCGAAATCAACAAGCAGGTCAAGTTGGCCATTGAGGAGTCCGATGTTATTCTCTTCATGGTAGATGCCGAAGCCGGCGTCCACGGCCTCGATGAGGAATTCGCGCACGTGCTGCGGCGCTACATCGGCAAAAAGCCCATCTACATGGTGGCCAACAAGGCCGATACCAACCTGCGCGCCAACGGCGTGGGCGAGTTTTACTCGCTGGGCCTGGGCGATGGCGAAATCTACGCCGTGAGCAGCGCCAACGGCCACGGCACCGGCGAGCTGCTGGACGCGGTGGTGAGCAACTTCGACGAGCCCGGCGTGGAAGAGCCGGAGTCGGAAATCCCGCGCATTGCCGTGGTGGGCCGCCCCAACGTGGGCAAATCCAGCCTCGTAAACCTGCTGCTCGGCGAAGACCGCAGCATCGTAACCGAAATCGCCGGTACCACCCGCGACTCGATTTCGGCCCGCTACAACGCCTTCGGCAAAGAGTTTATCCTGGTCGATACGGCCGGTTTGCGCCGCAAGGCCAAGGTGAGCGAAGACGTGGAGTTCTACGCCAACATGCGCAGCCTGCGCGCCCTGGAAGAGTCCGACGTCTGCATCGTGATGCTGGACGCCAGCCGCGGCATTGAGGCCCAGGACGTGAACATCATCACCCTGGCCGACAAAAACCGCAAAGGCATCGTGATTCTGGTGAACAAGTGGGACCTGATTGAGGACAAGGACACGAATACGGCCAAGGAATTCGAGGCGAAAATCCTGGAGAAAATTGCGCCCATTGCCTATATTCCCGTCATTTTCATCTCGGTACTCAACAAGCAGCGCGTGCACAAGGCCATCGAAACGGCCATTGAGGTGTACCACAACAAGCGCCGCAAAATCCCGACCTCGCAGCTGAACGACATCATGCTGAAGGAGATTGAGAAGTACGGCCCGCCGGCCCTCAAAGGCAAAATGATTCGCATCAAATACGTGACGCAGCTGCCCACGCACAACCCCGTGTTCGCTTTCTTCGCCAACTTGCCGCAGTACGTGCAAACCAATTACGTGCGCTACCTCGAAAACCGCATGCGCGAGCATTTCGACTTCACCGGCGTGCCCATTGGCATCGTGTTCCGCAAGAAGTAGGACTATGGGTGAGCAACGTTAGCACGTCATGCTGAACGTATTGAAGCATGACGTGCTAACGTACATCTCTGCCAGGCTCGCCGCGTTAGTTCATAATTTCTTCATAAAAGAATTGCCTCGATGGGTTACCTCTCGTCGGGATAGGTATAAAGCCCCGAATTTGCCGCTCCGCTTTTCGCCAAGTGGCAGTCAATCAATTCAGAAACCACATTCTAAAACAACCCCCAAGATGAAAAAAGTATTGTTCCTCGCCCTGGCCCTCGGTTCGTTCACCTTCTCGTCGTGCGACAGCAAGAAAGAAGATGCTCAGGAGCAAGTTGGCGAAAACGTGAAAGACGCCGGCGAAGCCAAAGCTGATGCTATGGAAGACAAGGCTGACATGGTGCGTGACTCGGCTGATGCCAAAGGCGAAGCCATCCAGGACAACGCCGACAAAATGGACGCTGCTGGTACCACTACCACCACGACCGAAGTTAAGAAGTAGTTTTAACTGCTTGGCAACAAAAAAAGCCTCTCCGGCAACGGAGAGGCTTTTTTGCTTTTGAATGGGCCAGGCTACAGCTCGGTTTCGGGCAGGCCCAGCCGCCGGTTCAGCAGGTTGTCGACTACTTCAAACAGGCGGCGTGGCTCGTAGGTGCGCCAAGGCAGGTCGTCGAGCTGGCCGCCGAAATTCACGTAGTTGTCCACGTTGTACTGCTTCATCTCGCGCAGCACGTGCTCCTGGAAATTCACGCCGGCAATCCAGCCGTCTTCCACGTCTTCGTACCACTCCTCGTAATAGTCGTCTTCGGCTCCGTGGAAGTTGAACACGTTCTCGCCGATGAGGATGAACTTGCGGATGCCCTCGTGCACCAGAATATCGATGATATTCCGCTTGAGCTCCATGATGTCGTTTTCGATGGCGTCGTTCCACTCGCCGATGAATTCGAGCACGGCCGTGCCCAGCTCGTAGTCAGTAAAGAGGATTTTGCAGAACAGCGTATCCGACCCCAGGCTGTCCCACTGCGGGTGGATGTAGTAGCCATAAATGGTGTTCGTGTAGGTGTCAAGGCTGTTTTCGGCTTCGAAGAGTGGCGAGCGCGGGTCGTCGGCGGCCGAGTACTGCTCAATCCAGTTGTAGTGGGGCTCGATGGTGTGCATAGGCAGATGAAGCACCCGCTGAAGCAAATGCCATCCTAGAAACGCCGGAAAGCCCAAATCGTTCGCCCGAAAAATTAAGCCCGTGAGGCACAAGCTGGAGCAATGTTAGTGCCGCTGAACCAGTAGGCTCAGCAGCATAACCCAGTAGGCCATGCCTGGAAAAGCCAGCACCGCCGCCACCAGCCCAACCAATGCCCGGCGCTGGGAAAATGTGCGATAAGCCAGCACTAGTAGCGCCAGCGTATTGCCGGCAAACAGCGCGAAGTATACCCAATCCAGAACGCGGGTGTCGAACACTTTAGGCAGGGGCTGATAAAGCAGCAGGAGCAACAGCAGCTGTAAAGCGCCGGCTGCGGCCACTGCGGTTCCAGTTCGTCGGAACATCTTATTGTTGGGCATTTGGTTGGGCTTCCAGGGCCGCGCGCACGCTGCCGTGCTGCTTGAGCAACTGGGCCGCCTCTGCTTGCGCAATGCCCAATTCGTCCATCAGCATGCGTTCGCCCCGGTCCACGAGCTTCACATTGGAGAGCTTCATGTCGACCATCTTGTTGCCCCGCACGTAGCCCAGCCGGATAAAGGTGGCCGTAGTGAGCATATTGAGCACCATTTTCTGGGCTGAGCCGGCCTTAAGGCGCGTGCTGCCAGTAATAAACTCCGGCCCCGTCACCACCTCCACCGGAAACTCCGCCGCAGCGGCCACGGCCGAGCCGGCGTTGCACACCACGCAGCCGGTGGCCAGGCCCGCTGCCCGCGCCTTTTCTAAACCACCGATGACGTAGGGCGTGCGGCCCGAAGCGGCAATGCCCACCAGCACGTCTTGGGCGCTGATATTATGGGCCTGTAGGTCCTTCCAGGCCTGTTCGGCGTCGTCCTCCGCACCTTCCACAGCCACCCGAATGGCCCCGTCGCCGCCCGCCATCAGGCCCACTACCATCTCGGCCGGCACGCCAAACGTGGGCGGACATTCCGAGGCGTCGACCACTCCCAACCGTCCACTGGTGCCCGCCCCGATGTAGAACAGCCGGCCGCCCGCCCGCAGCCGGGCTACCGTGGCTTCCACCAGCCGCTCAATCTGGGGAAGGGCTTTGGCTACGGTTTGGGGTACGGTTTGGTCGAGCTGGTTCATGCCCGCCAGCAGCTCGCCAGTGGGCAGGGTTTCGAGGTCGTTGAATTCAGAGGGTGCTTCGGTGGTCATCATAGGTTGTAGAACAGGCTTTAGCTTGTTCAGAGAGGGAGTTTTTGCAGGCGCTAAACAAGCTAAAGCAGTTTCAGAGTCGGTATACCTGTAGCGTGGACTCTGCGAGTCCGCGCGTGGGAGTAGCCAGCCGTTATCGCGCGCACTCGCCGCATGCTACATCCGGGCCGGCTACTGAATTGGCCGCCGTTGTAAGGCATGTTTTACGGCAGCCGGCCAATTACCGGGAAATTGTCGAATACGTTGGCCGTGTGCGGAGCATCTTTGTCCAGCTCGGCGGTCAGGTCCTGGCCGGCCCAGTGCTCATAGTGGTTGCCGCGCCGCCACAGCCGCGAGCGGCTTACATCATAAATCCGGCCCTGATACGCCACCCAGATTTCGTCGCGGTCCTGACCGTTGCGCAGGGCAAGTTGGTTTTTGGTATAGATGGGCGGGGTATCTGTCATGCTGAGCTTGCGAAGCGGCGGGTCACTCGAGCCGGGGGCCAAAGCAGATGAAACGGGAAGAAAACAACCAGCAGTCAAGCGTTAAGTATGGCGGGCCGCCCACCTGCTTACAAGCTGTCAATTAATTCGGCGGCCAGTGCCCGGTTGGCCAGCAGGGGCGGAGCATCTGCTCCGAATACTTCCTCAACGTGTTCGGCTAGTTTCGCTGAAACCATCGCCACTTCCTGCCGCATTGTTGGGGCACCGGGGGCCGGGGCTGGGTGGGCGGCCAGGGCCGACTGCCGTTGCGCCGACCCCCGCCGCAGATGCGCCAGAATCTCGTCCCAGGCATCGTGCATCGTGGTAATGCCCCCGAGGTGCGCTGCCAGATGCAGGTCCATCGCGTCGGCCAGGGGCAGGCGTAGGGTAAGCGGCTGCTCCAGCGGCACTGCTTCAAACCGCTCCAGCAATCCCCACACGGTTTCCAGGCGTTCGGCCGGTACCATGGCCCGCAGCTGTTGGCCCCAGCGGTTATCAGTTACCACTGAGTACTGCGCAAATTTTATCCCCGGCAAAAATACCCGAACGTAGTCGTAAGGGAGGTCGAGGTCCAAAATCGTTTCGGAGGCATCGGCTGCCGGCGAAGCAGGCCACGGCCTGGATGGGGCGTTGGTGTACATGATATATCCGGGCAGAAGACAGCATCCACACTGTCGCTTTGCAAATCTAGCTGGTTCAGCGGGGCCGCCACTCGGGAGCGGCTTCCCAGCCCTGGGGGTCGCATCGCCTAGCTCAGCAGTGCCTGCAGGCGAATCCAGCGCTGCGGCAGGTCGCCCTGCGAGGCGTTCAGGTAGTCTTCGTAGGTGCAGGGTACCACGCGCTTGGTGGCGTTGTCGCCGAGGCGCTCTACTTCCATCCACCACTTTTCGGCGCGGCGCGACTTATAGAACACCAGTTTGTCGGGGTTGCCGGGCAGCACCACGGTGTAGGTGAGGAAGCGGAAGGTGCCAAACCCGGTTTCGGGCCGGCGGTGGTAAAAGCCTTCCACGAAATACCAGAGCATGGAAGCAATAGTAGCAGCTGCCAGGCCGTTCGTGTCCACGTCGGCGCGGTAGCCGTAGAGGCCGAAGGAGCTGAGCTGCTCGTTGTGGCCGGCGTACCAGCACAACTGCGTGGCTTCCTCGTTGCCCAGGCCGAAGGGATTGGCCGGGTAGTAGCCCGGCGAGTCCTGCCAGCGAATGGCAGCAATATCCACGCTCATAAAGTCGGCCTGGCGCACCAGCGGCTCGGCCAGGCGGCGGTCGGCGCGCACTTCGCCCACGCTCATGGTATCGAAATGCAGCTTTTCGAGGGCTACCATCACCTCGGGCGGTGTCAGGTACTGCTGGTGGCCGAGGTGAGCCAGGCTGAACACGATGTTGGGCTCGTGCACCAGCAGGCGGCGCAGGTGGCTTTCCTCGGCGGGGGTGCCGGGGCCGGGCTCGGCCATGTCGGGCCGCGAGTCCACCACGGTCACGTTCACGGTGCGGTTCTGCACCTCGTAGGCCAGGAACTGGCCGTAGTCGAGGTCGTGGCTGCCGCCGAGTAGGATGGGCACCGTATTCTCGTCAATGAGGGCAGCAATGATTTCGCGTAGGCGCTGGTAAGTGTCCTCCAGGGTGAGGCCGGGGCGCAGGTTGCCGAGGTCGACGAGTCGCAGCAGGCCCGACCCTTTTTGCAGTTGGTAGAAGCGCTGGCGCACCTCGTTGGGGCCGTGGCGGCGGGCGCTGGGCGGGCCGGCGGCGCTGCCGCGCCACTCGTCCAGCCCGATGATGGCCAGGTCGGCGGTGCGCCAGTTGGGAAAGGCTTCGGTGAAGCGGGTGGCATAGGCGGCCAGCGTGGTAGGAGCGGGGGCAGCCTCGGTCAGCGTTTCCGGCAGCGGGTCAAAAAACAGAGCCAGATTCATTGGGAGTAGATATGCACGGGCCTCAAAATTACGTCGAAAAAGGCCGGTTTTTAGGCTTTTTTGCACAATTCTACTCCTGGCTTGCCGGGGTGGCGGAAGCGACTGCGGACCGCTCCGGGCCGGGCCTCAGTAGCACAGCCCGAAAAAAAGCACTTTATTTAAGCTGAAATTCACCTGATTCGCTTTATCCAGCCCACCCATGGACGTTCGCCGCGCCTTCGATATCCTCCCGCATCAACTCGCCAACAAGCCCAAGAAGGACGCCCTGGCCTCAAAAATCGACGACCAGTGGGTGCCCGTCAGCACGCAGCAGGTACTCGACCAGGCCAATCTGGTGTCGCTCGGCCTCGTGTCGCTGGGCCTCAAGCATGGCGATAAAGTTGCCATTATCAGCATGAACCGCCCCGAGTGGATGCTGGCCGATTTCGGTATCTCGCAAATTGGCGCCACCAGCGTGCCGATGTACCCGAGCATTACCGTCGAAGACTATAAGTACATCTTCACCGATGCCGGGGTGCGAGCCATCTTTGTGGCCGATAAAAAGCTGTACGACAAGGTGCACGAAGCCATTGCGGGCCTCGACATCCCAGTCGCCAACATCTTCACCTTCGATAAAATAGCGGGTGCCCGCCATTTCTCCGAGCTGCTGGAGCTGGGCAAAAAAGGCAATATCGCCGACCTGGAGCCGCTGAAAGCCGCCGTCGAGCCCGACGACCTGCTCACCCTTATCTACACCAGCGGTACCACCGGCCAGCCCAAGGGTGTGATGCTCACCCACGACAACATCCTGAGCAACTGCCGTAACTCGCAGCGCTTCGTGCCCGTCACCGACCACGACAAAGCCCTCAGCTTTCTGCCGCTCTGCCACATTTTCGAGCGCATGGTAACCTACCTGTACATGATAAACGGCGTGAGCATCTACTACGCCGAAAGCATGGACACCATTGCCGAAAACCTGCGTGAGGTGAAACCCGAAATCTTCACCACCGTGCCCCGCCTGCTCGAAAAGGTGTATGATAAAATCGTTGCTAAGGGCCACGAGCTCGAAGGCGTGAAGAAGAGCTTGTTCTTCTGGGCCCTGGATTTGGGCCTGAAATACGACACCCAGAAAAACCAGGGCTTCTTCTACAATACCCAGCTGGCAC
>JALYUI010000684.1 GCA_030853845.1 Bacteroidota bacterium
TGCCCACGGTGGCCAGCTTGCGGGTGGCCGTGCGGGCCAGCGTGTCCAGCTCGTGGCCGGCCTCGCGGGCGGCGTCCTGCCGTTCGCGCGGGGTCGAATCGCAGCCGGTGAGCAGCAGCGCAGCCAGCAGGCCGGCTCCCAGCCGGGAGCGGCCCGGCAGCCGTCGAAAATTTGGAGTCGTCATCATATGGTGCAGAAGTTGAGCGGTAGCAATACCCATCGGGCTGCTGCCCTCCTCTACTACTGCGCCAGCCGAAAGGTTAGCGTCAGCTCGTACTCGGCGGTCACGTCCTTGCCCTCAACCTGGGCCGGTACCCATTCGTCCGGAATGGTTTTGGCCACGCGCAGCGCTTCCTGGTCGCAGCCGCCGCCAATGCCGCGCAGCACGTGGTGGTCGGTGGCTTTGCCGTCGGTACCCACGGTGAAACCGATAACGACCTGGCCCTGAATGTTGCGGTCCTGGGCCTGCTGTGGGTATTGCAGCTGGGTGGTATAGTTGGCCATGGCTGCGTCGCCGCCAATAAACAGCGGGGGGCGGTCTACCGTGCGGCGCTTCCATTGGCCGGGGGCCGTCTCGGTGTTAAAATTCAGGTCGCCCGAGGGGCGGAAGAATACGAGCTGCTTGTTGGTGTGGTCGTAGCGCTGTACTACCACCATCTCTTTCGAGGCCGTGATGCCATAGTATTCCCACACGCCTACTTTCTGCCGCTTCTCGAGCATGCCACTTTCCCATTTGGTGGTGCGCATTTTCTGGGCCCGGACCGGAGCCACGCCACAGAGAAGCAGTAAAACAATTAGAGAGTAAATATAATTTTTCATATAAAATGGGTGGGTGGGATTTAGGTAGTGGCGGGTTGGGGGATTTGCAAACGTTTGTGGAATCGAAAGATAATGAAATGTTCTATTTTTTTTCAAGCTTACACTTAATTTTTTTTAGCTTAGCCCCTAAAAAAAACGCTTACTATTATGTTTAATTGCTATTAGTGTATCAACACAAATGCTTGAAAGTCTCCACTAATATGTGGTGTAATAGCGGGGCCGAGCTGTTCTTCTCCCAATTGTAGGCATTAGGAGATTAGTTCCGGTGGTATGGCTATTTATTGGAAAAATATTATTTTATATAGAGCGGAAAGCTATTTTTGCTCCGAGCCAGGTAAGCTGGT
Source organism: Bacteroidota bacterium (assembly GCA_030853845.1). Classification (GTDB taxonomy): domain Bacteria; phylum Bacteroidota; class Bacteroidia; order Cytophagales; family Hymenobacteraceae; genus Hymenobacter. The sequence continues at coordinate 1,164 of JALYUI010000684.1, forward strand.
GGGTTTCTGGAAAGTGCCTTGAGCATACGTTTGCGCTGGTGCTCGCCGCCGTTTTAGCGGGCTGAGGTATTGAACTAATCTCAGGCTTCTGGCTCATATTAAACGCTCGGTTTTCGCTGTAGCGGCGGCTGGCGGCATATTGGTGGCCCGTAGCTGCCAGTCGCGTAAGCCAGTGGCGGCGCGCGGCATGAAACCCGGGAATACCCCGCAAAAAAGCCCCGGCCAGGTCGGCCGGGGCAGCAGCAAATGCGATGGGGACAATAGGCTCGTGGTGCCTAGAACAGCTCGGCCGCGATGCGCCGGATACTCTCCGACTTGCCCATCGAATAATAGTGCAGGCAGGGCACGCCGTGGGCCATCAGCTCGCGGCTCTGGTTCAGGCACCACTCGATGCCGATGGCGCGGGCCGCTTCGTTGTCGCGGCACTGGCTGATGGCCTCGGCCAGAATTTCCGGGATGTTGAGGAAAAAAGCCCGCGGCAGCATCGTGAGCTGGCTTTTGGTGGTAAGCGGCTTCAGCCCCGGGATGATGGGCACGGTGATGCCTGCGGCGCGGCACTTCTGCTCGAACTTGAAAAACTCCTCGTTGTCGAAAAACATCTGGGTCACAATGTAGTCGGCCCCCCGGTCCACCTTGTGCTTCAGGTAGCGAACATCCGAGGCGTAGTTCGGGGCCTCAAAATGCTTTTCGGGATAGCCGGCCGTACCAATGCAGAAGTTAGTGGCCCAGGTATCATCCTGTTCCTCATCCAGATATTCTCCCTTGTTCAGGTTGGCCACCTGCCCAATCAGGTCGCAGGCATAGGCGTGGCCGTCGGGCTCGGGCTTAAACACGCCCTCGCTCTTGATGGGGTCGCCGCGCAGGGCCAGCACCGAGTCGATGCCCAAAAAATGCAGGTCAATCAGCGCGTTCTCGGTTTCTTCCTTCGTGAAGCCCCCGCAGATGAGGTGGGGCACGGTATCCACATCAAACCGGTTTTTGATGGCCGCGCAGATGCCCACGGTGCCGGGGCGGCGGCGCACGGTTTTCTTCTCCAGCAGGCCGTTGGGGTGGTGGCGGTACACGTATTCCTCGCGGTGGTAGGTCACGTCGATAAACGGCGGTTTGAACTCCATCAGCGGCTCGATATTCGAGAAGAGCGTGTGGATGTTTTCGCCCTTTTTAGGCGGCAGCACCTCGAAGGAAAACAGCGTTTTGCCTTCGGCGCGGGCAAGGTGGTCGGTTACTTTCATTAGAAGTAGCGTGAACTCTGCGAGTCCGCGCCTGGAAGCGTTAGGTCGATAAATTCTTTCGGGTGTCGTTCACGCGCGGACTCGCAGAGTCCACGCTACAATTACTTGGGCTCGTAGTTAAGGTTGGGCATCAGCCAGCGTTCCAGCTCCTTTAGCGGCATGTGCTTGCGTTGGGCTATGTCCGCCACCTGGTCCTTGCCAATTCGGCCGAGGCCGAAGTAGCGCGCGTCGGGGTGGGCGTAGTACATGCCGCTCACTGATGATGCCGGGTACATGGCCAGGTTTTCGGTGAGCGTGATGCCGGTTTTGGCATCCGCGTCGAGCAGCTGGAATAGCGTGATTTTCTCGGTGTGGTCGGGACAGCCGGGGTAGCCGGGGGCGGGGCGCACGCCCCGGTACTTTTCCTGCACGAGGTCTTCACTGCTCAGGTGCTCGTCGGGGGCGTAGCCCCAGAACTCGCGGCGCACCCGCTCGTGCAGGCGCTCGGCGAAGGCTTCGGCCAGGCGGTCGGCCAGCGCTTTCACCATGATGCTGGAGTAGTCGTCGTGGTCAGCGTCGAACTCTTCAATGAGCTTTTCGATGCCAATACCAGCCGTCACGGCGAAGCCGCCCATATAATCGGCACGGCCCGATTCTTTCGGAGCCAGATAGTCGGAGAAGGCGATGTTGGGGATTTTTGGCCCTTTCTCGCCCTGCTGGCGCAGCGTGAAAAACTCGGTGGCTACCGCCTCACGGGTATCGTCGGCGTAGATTTCGATGGTGTCGTGGTCCTTCGTATTCGCCGGCCAGAAGCCCAGCACGGCGCGGGCCGTGAGCAGCTTGCCATCGATAATTTTGGTGAGCATGGCCTGCGCGTCTTCGAACAGCTTGGTAGCGGCTTCGCCCAGGGTGGCATCTTCCAGGATGCGCGGGTAGCGCCCCTTCAGCTCCCAGGTGTGGAAGAACGGGGTCCAGTCGATGTAGCGGGCCAGCTCGGCGAGGTCGTAGTCTTCGAGCACCTTCGTGCCGAGGAACGTCGGCTTGGTAATAGAAACCGCGTTCCAGTCCGACTTGAAGCCGTTGGCGCGGGCGGCCGCGATGGGCAGGTAGCTTTTGTCGCGCTGGCGGCTGGCGTAGTCGGCGCGCAGGGTAGCGTAGTCGTCGGCCACGGTTTGGGCGTAGGCGCGTTCGCCCGAGCCGAGCAGGCCCGCCGCCACGCCCACCGAGCGCGAAGCATCGTTGACGTGCACCACCACGCCGCTGTAGGCCGGCGCGATTTTCACGGCCGTGTGCAGGCGTGAAGTCGTGGCCCCCCCGATGAGCAGCGGAATTTTCAGGCCGCGCTTTTCCATGGCCTGGGCCACGTACACCATCTCATCAAGGCTCGGGGTGATGAGGCCGGAGAGGCCAATGACATCGACCTGCTGCTTCTGGGCTTCGTCGAGAATCTTTTCCAGCGGCACCATCACGCCGAGGTCGATGATGTCGAAGTTGTTGCAGGCCAGCACCACGCCTACGATGTTCTTACCGATGTCGTGGACGTCGCCCTTTACGGTGGCCATCAGGATTTTGCCGGCCGTCTGGCGGTCGCCGCCCTGCTTGTCGGCCAGCAGGTAGGGCTCCAGGTAGGCCACGGCTTTCTTCATCACGCGGGCCGATTTCACCACCTGCGGCAGGAACATTTTGCCGGCCCCGAACAGGTCGCCCACCACGTTCATGCCGGCCATCAGCGGGCCTTCAATCACGTTCAGGGGCCGGGCCAGCTCCAGGCGGGCGGCCTCGGTATCCTCGTCGATAAACTCGGTGATGCCCTTCACCAGCGCGTGCGCCAGGCGCTCCTGCACCGGCAGGCTGCGCCAGGCATCGGCCACCACTTCCACCTTGCCCTTCTGCTTCACCGTGTCGGCAAATTCGAGCAGGCGCTCGGTGGCGTCGGCGCGGCGGTTGAGCAGCACGTCCTCGGCCAGCGCCAGCAGGGTGGGCTCAATCTCGTCGTACACCCCGAGCTGGCCGGGGTTCACAATGCCCATGTCGAGCCCGGCCCGGATGGCGTGGTACAGGAAGGCCGTGTGCATGGCCTCGCGCACCGCGTCGTTGCCGCGAAACGAGAACGAAATGTTCGACACGCCGCCGCTGGTGAGCGCGCCAGGTAGCGTAGCCTTAATCCAGCGCACCGATTCGATGAAGTCGACGGCATAATTGCGGTGTTCCTCCATGCCGGTGCCAACAATGAGGATATTGGGGTCGAAAATGATGTCGGTGGGCGGAAAATCGATGTTCATCAGCAGGTCGTAGCTGCGCTGGCAGATTTCCTTGCGGCGCGCCAGCGAGTCGGCCTGGCCGTCTTCGTCGAAGGCCATTACCACCATCGCGGCCCCGTACTGGCGCACGGTGCGAGCACGTTGCAGGAACAATTCCTCGCCCTCTTTCAGCGAAATCGAGTTCACAATGCTCTTGCCCTGCACGCATTTTAGGCCAGCTTCGAGCACGCTCCACTTCGAGGAGTCAATCATCACTGGCACCCGCGCAATGTCGGGCTCGGAGGCGATGAGGTGCAGGAAGGTGGTCATGGCCTGCTCCGAGTCGAGCATGCCTTCGTCCATGTTCACGTCGAGCACCTGGGCACCTTCTTCCACCTGCACGCGGGCCACGGCCAGCGCCTCCTCGTACGCGCCGGTGCGGATGAGGCGGGCAAAGGCGCGGGAGCCAGTCACGTTGCAGCGCTCGCCCACGTTCACAAACAGGCTTTCGGGCTTGATGGCGAACGGCTCCAGGCCGCTGAGGTGCGTGGCAACCGCAATTTCGGCCGGCAGCTGGCGCGGCTGGTACCGCTCGGCCAGCCGGCTCAGTTCGGCAATGTGCTGGGGCGTGGTGCCGCAGCAGCCGCCCACCACCGTTACGATGCCTTCTTTCAGATATTCCTCTACCAAAGCGGCAAATTCTTCCGCCGACTCATCATACCCACCAAATGCATTGGGCAAACCCGCATTCGGGTAAGCGGAGATGTGCACGTCGGAAATGCGGCTCAGCTCCTGCACGTACTGGCGGAGCTGGTCAGCCCCGAGGGCGCAGTTCAGGCCCACACTCAGCAGTGGCAGGTGGCGAATGCTGTTCCAGAATGCCTCTACGGTCTGGCCACTCAGCGTGCGGCCTGAAGCGTCCGTAATCGTGCCCGAAATCATGATGGGTACCACGCGGCCGCCCTCGTCGAAGAACTTCTGCACGGCGTAGAGGGCCGCCTTGGCGTTCAGCGTGTCGAAAATGGTTTCGATGAGCAAGGTGTCCACACCGCCATCCACGAGGCCGCGCACTTGCTCCAGGTAGGCGGTGGCCAGCTCATCGAAGGTCACGGCGCGGAAGCCGGGCCGGTTCACGTCGGGCGAGAGGGAGGCGGTGCGGTTAGTTGGGCCCACTGCGCCGGCCACGAAGCGCGGGCGTTCGGGCGTGCTGTACTCTTCGGCCGCCTCGCGGGCCAGGCGCGCCGACTCGTAGTTCAGCTCATACACCACGTGCTCCAGGCCATAGTCGGCCTGCGCAATGGTGGTGCCACTGAAGGTGTTGGTTTCCACCATGTCGGCCCCAGCGGCAAAGTATTCAGCGTGAATGCCTTTGATAATATCCGGCCGGGTGAGGCTAAGC
>JALYUI010000697.1 GCA_030853845.1 Bacteroidota bacterium
CCGACGAGGTGAAGGACGTGGTGCCCGAGTTTCTGATGCTGCTGCACGGCGTGATTGACTCGCCCGACATTCCGCTGAACGTGAGCCGCAGCTTCCTGCAGGCCGACGCGGCGGTGCGCAAAATCAATACCTACATTACCAAGAAGGTAGCCGATAAATTGAGCAGCCTGTTCAAGCAGGACCGGCCCGGCTACGAGGAGAAGTGGAGCGATATCGGCATGTTCGTGAAGTACGGCATGCTGAGTGACGAGAAGTTCTACGACAAGGGCAAGGACTTCGTGCTGCTGAAAAACGTGGAGGGCAAGCTGTTCACCATCAGCGAGTACACCGAGCACATTCAGGCCAACCAGCAGGATAAGGACGGCAACACCGTGGTGCTCTACACCAACGACGCTGAGGCCCAGCATAGCTTCGTGGCCGCCGCCCAGGAACGGGGCTACGACGTGCTGAACTTCGACCAGGTGCTCGACCCGCACTTCATCGGCCAGCTGGAGCAGAAGCTGGAGAAAACCAGCTTCAAGCGCGTGGATGCCGATACGGTGAGCAAGCTCATCGAGAAGGAAGGCACCACCGAAAGCGTGCTGACCGAGGATGATACGAAGAAGCTGGAAGAAACCTTTACCACGGCCATTGCTAACCCGGCCATGCACGTAAAAGTGGCCGCCCTCAGCCCGCAGGATGCCCCGGTGGTCATTACCCAGAACGAGTTCATGCGCCGCATGAAGGACATGCAGCGCACCGGCGGCGGCGGCGGCATGCAGATGTTCGGGGCCTTCCCAGAGTCGTACGACGTGACCGTGAATGCCAACCACCCGCTGGTAGCCAAGGTGCTGGCCGACGGCGGCGAAAAGCTTGCCAAGCAGGCCTTCGACCTCGCGCTGCTGGCCCAGGGCATGCTGAAAGGCGAGGCCCTGACGGCCTTTGTGAAGCGCAGCACGGAGCTGCTGTAGAAGCAGATGCAGAAGCAACTGTGTTAAACTAAAACCGCCTTTCGTCATGCCGGCGAGGGGCGGTTTTGGTTTCTAGAGCACCGAAAGGCATCCCATTCTTAGCCTACCGCAACCCGGAGAGCCTAGAATTTTATCTGGTACACATCGCCCTCTGCGCCAGCCGATTGGCGGCTGGCGGTAAATAGCTGACCCTGCCGGTTGGCAAGCACGTAGATGTAGCCTTGGCCGGGCAGGTCGGGCGCGTGTTGCCAGGCTCCGGCCCCGGCCCGCCGGATGTGAAATTGCATGGGGTCGTAGCCGCCCCTGTTGCCTACGCCCAGCGTCGTGCCGTTGCTGAGGACCACGAATTGCTGAAAGCCAATTATTTCGTCGGGCAGGTTGTAGAGCTCGCGGGCCGTGGTGGGGTAGGCGACCCCGGCATCGATGCGGTACATCTGTTTGCTGCCCGTGCCACCCTGATAGAGCACTACGTCGCCGGCCGGCGAGTAGCCGGCGCTGAACTTGCAGTAGGGCAGCACCAGTGTCCCCATGCAGTCAATGACTGAAACGAGGCTCGTGGCCCCGGGCCGAAGGACGTACAACTCCGGCGGATTCTGGACCGAATTATACAAGTAAATGTTGCCGTTATCGGCCAGGAGTTGCAGCAGTAAGTTGTCGGCAGGTCGGTCGTGGAGGCGCGTCCAAGTGGTTGCGCCCGCGTTTTTGCGGTAGATGCGCTCGCGGACGCCGGTGCTGGTTTGCCGCCGGGTTTGGAGCACCACCGCGCCGCTGCCGTCCACCAGTGGCGTGTCGGGCCACTTGATTTCCGGGTCGGGGTCGGGCAAGCTCAGCGCCTGCCAGGTGCTGCTGCCAGCAGGCAGCATGTAGCTGCCGTTAGCGGAACTGGCGCCGTAGAAATTGCCGCCCGCGTCCTCGGCCACGGCCCCGGCCCAGCCGCTGAGCGATGCTGTGTTGGTGCCCACCCGCTCCCATTGCCGGCTGGCCGAGCGCCAGCGCAACGCCTCGCCCGAGCTGCTGAGACCCAACGGGTCGCCGTTGGCCGCGAAGCCCGACAGGTAGTTAACCTGCACCTCGCCCAGCTTTTCGTAGCTGATGCTGCCCGTATTGGGGTCGTCCTTTTTGCAGCCGGCGGCCAGCACCAGTAGGCCAAGCGCTAGGGCGCGGCCAAAGTAAGCGGTTTTCATACGGTAAAAATCCGACTGCCCGCCCGCCCCCGCAATACCGGCCAGCACGGATATTTCGGCGCGGCCAGTACGGGTATTTCGGCGCAGCTGGCTCCAGGTGCATTCGCCCCCGCCTACTGCCTGGCTACGCCGGCGGGCGTGCTGGTTTGGGCCCGCACAAATCGCGCAAATTCCTTGCTCGTCAGCACCGCCACGCCTTCCGCCCCCGCCAGCCACAGGCGCTGCTGCTGGTCCACGGCCAGCAGGGTGGGGTTGCCCGTGCCCGGTAGTGGGGGCAGGGGCTGCAACAGGCGCTGCGGCTCGATTTTATCGGTGGAGGCGGCGAAGCCGGGGAGGGGTGTCGCGGCGGTTTCGGGCAGCAGCAGCAGGCCCTGGGCGGTGGCAAACAGCCGGCCCGCGCCGCGTACGTGGGCCACGCCCGTCACCTCGTTGCCGGGCCGGCCAATGAACTTGACGGTGGGCAGCTCGGCTTCGGCCGCGCCGCGCTGGCCGCCCTTTTCGAACACGCAGATGGCGTCCGACATCACCACCCAGAGGTTGCCGTCGTTGTCGGGCAGCAGCTTTTCGACGATGTTGTCGGGGATTTCGTGGTTGGCCACGCCTTCCTCGTTGTAGCGCGTCCACTCCGCGCCCTGCTTGCGGCTGAGGCCGATGCTGGTGGCAATCCAGACGGTGCTGTCGGCCGTGGCCACGCCGCCGTTGATGGCGGGCGTGTGCAGCTCCTGCTCGAACGTCGCACCAGTCTGGCGGAACACGCCCGCGCCGTTGGCACCCACCCAGAGCTGGCCCCGGGCATCGCGGAACAGCGCGGTTACGTTGGGTGCTTCCACGCCGGGCAGGGCCAGCGGCTGCGGGCGGAAGGTGCGCGCACTCAGCCGCAGCAGGCCCTGGCGCGTGCCCAGCCACAGGGCCGTATCGTGGGCCGTGGCGCACTGAATGGCGGCCTCGCTGCGGAAGTGGCTGACGAGCTGCCGGCCTTCGAGCCGCAGCACGCTATGCTGGGTGACCAGATACGTGGCTTTGCCGGCGTGCAGCAGGGCCACGGGCTGCTCGTGGCCGGGCACCGCGTAAGGCGGCCGCGGGCGGGCTTGCACCGCAGCAGTGCAACTGAGCAGCAGCAGCCCCGGTAGCCACTGGCGAAGCGAGGGTGATTTCAGGAAAAAAAGCATGGCCCCGGGGTGGTTTAATGATTCGTGCAAAGGTAGAATTGCCGGCGCAACGCGCCGGTTAATCAATTATGAATAAAGCATTTGAATGGGGTGGTTTTCATAATGCAGGCTTGATGAACGAGTAACGGTGGCCTCACGGCACCCGCCCAATTTTGCGGCCGGTAAGCATTCCATTCATCACCCTCAACGGCTTTTATGAAAACCCAACTTTTACTCAGTGGCCTGGTGCTGGCGGCGCTGGCCGGGCAGGAGGCCCGCGCCCAGGCGGCGGCCACCAACAACAACGTCATCATCTACATCGGCGACGGCTTCGGGCTGGCCCCGAAAACGGCCGCCCGCATGGCCATGGGCCAGGGCACCACGGGCAAGCGCTACACGTCCGATGCCGGCTTTCAGGTGCTGGCCCTCGATAAGCTCAAGTACAACGCCACCGTCACCACCCACTCGCTCAACTCCTGGATTACCGATTCGGCCCCGGGGGCGGCGGTGTACGCCTGCGGCAAGCCCGGCAAGCAGGACAACGAGGTGATTTCGCTGAACCCCGCCTCGGGCGCGGCCATCGAAACCATTCTCGAAGCGGCTAAGAAGCAAGGATATGCGGTGGGCCTCGTGAGTACGGCCCGCATCACGCACGCCACGCCGGCCGCCTTCGCCAGCCACATCTGGTACCGCGACCTGGAAGACTACATCTCCGCCCAGTACATCGCCTCGACGGAGGCCCAGTACGAAGCTATTTTCAACAGCAGCCCCACGGCTGCGTACCGCTACACGGCCACCCGCGACTGGGTGCTGCCCGACAAGAAAGTGGGCGTGGAGCTTGATGTCGTACTGGGCGGCGGGGCCCGCCACTTCATGCCCCGCACCCGCACGGCCGCCAGCTCCTACGAAACCATCGTGGACCGCAACGGCACCGCCATCATCGACCCCGCCACCGGCGTGGCCGCCACCCTCAAAGGCAACCGGGCCGACGACGTGGACCTGGTGAGCTACGCCGTGAACCAGCGCAACTACGGCTACGTGAACAGCCGCGACGCCCTCAACAACATCAATATCAGTCAGTACGGCCCCGGTGGTAAGAAGCTGCTGGGCCTGTTCAACGCTTCGCACGTCAACTACGAGCAGGACCGACAGACCAGCGCCGCCTGGGAGCCCTCGCTGGCCGAGATGACCCACATGGCCATCGAAGTGCTGAAGGCCAAGAGCAACGGCAAGGGCTTCTTCCTGATGGTGGAGGCCGGCCGCATCGACCACCTCGAGCACGCCAACACTGGCGGTATTTCGGTGGTGGCCAACCCCGCCGGCGGCAACCAGTACACCGTCGATTCGGACAAGCCCACTTACCTGACGGGTGGCGGCGAGGCCAACTACATCGCCACGCCCACCACGCCCCGCACCGCCAACGTGTACGCCTCCGACTACATGATTAAGGAGGTGATGGCCTTCGACTACGCCGTGGCCGAGGGCCGGGCCCTGCTCGCTACGCCCGGCACGACCGGAAAAACTCTGATTTTTAGTACGTCCGACCACGAGTGCGGCGGCTTTGCCGTGACGGGCCTGCACGACGAGGCCGACGCCCAGGCCAACGGCACCAAAATCCGCACCTACTCGGGCCAGATTACCAAGTCGGTGCCGGCCGAAGCCGGCTATGCCACTCCCACCAACCTGGTGCGCGGCGATGGCGGCGTGGGCGGCTGGTTCCCGGACTACGTCATGAACACCTTCCAGGGCAAGGACTACCCGCAGCCGGCCTCGGCTACCGGCCGCCGCATCGTGGTGGCCTACGGCTCGAACCCCCTCACCAATGGCAACGGCACCCGCGCCAGCACCGGCGTGGGCAGTAACCAGGGCGCCACGCCCGGCAACCACACCCCCCAGGACATCTGGGTGGGAGCCGAAGACAACACCAACACCCACGCCCAGCAGCTTACCGGCCGCGGCCTGCTCGATAATACGGCCATCACGCCCATCATGGCCGACTTTCTGGGCCTCATGGCCTTCGGCACTTCGCTCGGCATCCGGTCGGCTGCCGGCCCCAAAGCTGAGCTCCAGCTGAGCCCGGTGCCCTTCCTCAATCAGTTCGAAGTGGGCTTCAGCCTCACCAAGGCCGGGGCCGTGACGGTTGAGCTGTTCGACGAAGTGGGCCGCCGCGTCAAAACCGTGCTCACCGACAAAGCCTTCGGGGCCGGCAGCCAGTCGGTCACGGTCGATGGCAGCCGCCTGCGTGCCGGCCTGTACCTAGCCACCGTCACGATTGATGGCCAGGTGGTGAGCAAGCGCACGATAAAGCTGTAGCGCGGGAAATAAACCGAAGGGCCGCCCCACTGCCCAGAACGTCATGCTGAGCGAAGCCGAAGCATCTCTAC
>JALYUI010000721.1 GCA_030853845.1 Bacteroidota bacterium
CGGTACACCAGCTCATACACGGTGCCGGGCGGCAGCGGGCGGCTCTCGCGGGCCAGCTGGCGCAGGGCGCGCAGCACGTGCTCGCGGGTGAGCACGGCCAGCGGGGCCGGGGCGGCGGAATCAGCAGCAGAAGCAGCAGGCATAGGGGGCAAGGTAAGGCCGGCAGCAAACGATTGAAAAAAAGAACGTCATGCTGAACTGGCCGAATCATCTCGGCCGCAATACTAAAATGAATTAGTTGCGCGGCAGAGATGCTTCGGCCAGCTCAGCACGACGTGCTGCTGAAAAACCTTTAGGGGCCTTAGGGCGCTACCGTGAAGGTGCGCGTCACCGAGTTGTACGGCCCGGGAATCATGGTGCCGGCGGCATCTACCAGCTCCAGCTTCACAGTGTTTTCGCCGGCGGGCAGGCCCTCCATCATGTAGGGCAGCCACTGGTCGAGCATGAATTCGGTGCCGTTGATGGTGGCGCGCACGCGGTTTCCGCCGGGCTCCAGCGTGGTGTTCACCAGGTAGAAGTCGAGCATGATGCGGCGGGCATCGGCTCCCGAGTACGTGTCTTTCGGGCGGCTGTAGAACATTGCCGGGGCCTTAGTATCGAAGGCGGGGCCGGTGAAGGGGCCGCTGCCCACGTTCACAACGCGCAAATCGTAAGCACCCCGGTGCTTGAGGCTTTCGTGGTAGGAGCGCGACAGAAAGGACAGCACTACATGCTGGCCGTCGGACATGGGCTTGCTGAATTTGGTGTCGTAATGCGCCGTGTAGGGCTCGTTGTCGACGATGTTATGGATGTGCTGGCCTTTCATTGAGTTGGCCATCTGGGCCATGTGCGGGCCGCTGCTCATCTTGGTGAGGATGAAGTTGGTAATCTGGTAGCTGAAGGCTACTTCCCCGCTCGGCACGGTTGAGCCGGCAATCGGAGAAAGCAGGTTGAGCTGGGCCTCGGGGTATTTCGGCGAGTCGCTGAAAGGGGTGAGGCGGATACCGTTCGACTCCATTGCTTCGGCGCTGGCGGCGGTGCGGGCGGCCGGGCTGGTGGTGCCGGCCGTGGCGCTCACGTCGGTGGCCGGCTTGCTCGATTCGCAGCCCGCCAAAGCAGCCAAGGTAAGGGAGGTGCTGCACAGCAGCCAGAGAGAACGTTTCATAAGGTTCGGGTCAAAAAAGTAGGCAGGACGAAAAGAAATGGTAAGCATGTAAACGCGATGCTTTACGATGATAAGCCGGTGCGGGGTTTTGCTTAACTTGCGGCGTTACCAACGAATGGGGTCTGTCGGGCCTCAAAGTAAAACTAAAATTCTTATGCAAGACCAACTCCTAGACCAAATTCCCTCGCTCGACCTCGCCGATTTCCGTTCCGGCGACCCCGAGCGCAAAGCCCGTTTCGTGCAGCAGCTCGGCGAGGCTTACCAGAATATCGGTTTCGTAGCCCTGAAAAACCACGGCCTCAACGACGACCAGACCAAGCAGCTCTACGCCGACGTGCAGGCATTTTTCCAGCTGCCCGACGCCGCCAAGCAGCGCTACGAGAAGCCCGAGCTGGCCGGCCAGCGCGGCTACATCAGCAAGGGCAAGGAGCACGCCAAGGGCCGCAACACCGGTGACCTGAAGGAGTTTTACCACGTGGGCCAGGAAGTGGAGGGCGACGACCCCATCAAAAGCGAATACCCCGACAACATCTGGCCCGAGGAGCTCGGCCGGTTTAAGGATACGGCCCTGACCACCTACCGCACCCTGGAAGCGGCCGGCAAAGACGTGCTGCGCGCCATTGCCCTGTACCTGCACCTGCCCGAAAACTACTTCGACGACAAGGTGAAAAACGGCAACAGCATTCTGCGCCCCATTCACTACTTCCCCATCGAAAACCCCGATGAGGTGCCCCAGGATGCCGTGCGCGCTGCCGAGCACGGCGACATCAACCTCATTACCCTGCTGATGGGTGCCAGCGCCGACGGCCTGCAGGTGAAGCGCCGCGACGACAAGTGGATTCCCATCACGGCCCTGCCCGACCAGATTGTGGTGAACGTAGGCGACATGCTCCAGCGCCTCACCAACGGCGTGCTGCGAAGCACCATTCACCGCGTGGTGAACCCGCCCCGCGAGAAGATGAACACCTCGCGCTTCAGCATCCCGTTCTTTATGCACCCGCGCTCGGAAATGAGCCTGGCCGCCCTCGAACACTGCATCACGCCCGACAACCCCAAAAAGGAAGCCGATATCACGGCCGGCGAGTTCCTCAACGAGCGCCTGATTGAGCTGGGCCTGAAGAAGAAGTAGGCAACCAACTGGAACGTCATGCAGAGCGTAGCGAAGCATCTCGCTTGTGTAACTAATTCAATCGATTGGATTACTGCTGCACGCAAGATGCTTCGCTACGCTCTGCATGACGTTCTTTTTTGTTCGGTATGACCGTTCCCCCATCCCAGACCAATGCCCCGGACCCGTCCGACCCCGTTTCCCTCACGCCGCCCCCGCGGCGCTCGGGCAAGCGGACACGGCGGGTCCGGGGTATTATTTTTCTGAAGGATGTAGCGGGACTCTCGCTCACGGCCTTCGGCGGCCCGCAGGCGCACCTGGCCATGTTTTTCCGGCTGCTGGTGGAGAAGCGCCGCTACCTGAGCGCCGCCGAGCTGCTGGAGCTACAGGCCCTGTGCGCCCTGCTGCCGGGGCCGACTTCCACGCAAACCATTACCGTTATCGGCTTCCGGCTGGGCGGGCCGAACCTGGCCTACCTCACGCTGCTGGTGTGGGCCGCCCCGGCCGTGACGCTGATGACCCTGGCCGCCCTCACCCTCAACCACCTCGACCCGCTGCGCATGGCGGCGCTGGTGCAGTTTGTGCAGCCCGTGGCGGTGGGCTTCGTAGCGTTTTCGGCCTATAAGATTTCCGAGAAGGTCATCCATACCAAAACCTCGGTGGCGCTGCTGGTGGCCGCCGCCATGCTGGCCTACTTCTTCCAGCTGCCCTGGATGCTGCCGCTGCTACTGGTGGCCGGCGGGGCCGTAACCACAGTGCGCTACCGCAAGCACGCCATCGTGCAGGAGAAAAAGCCCCTGCGGGTGGAGTGGGCCAACTTTTTCCTGTGGTTCGGCACGCTGGCTGGGGCCGCTTTGCTGGGGCACTACACGCAGTGGCTGCCGGTGCGCCTGTTCGAGAATTTCTACCGCAACGGCTCGCTGGTGTTTGGCGGCGGGCAGGTGCTGGCCCCGCTGCTCTACGCCGAGTTCGTCGAGTTCAAGCACTACCTCACGGGGCCGGAGTTTCTGTCGGGGCTGGGGCTGGTGCAGGCCATGCCGGGGCCGAACTTTTCGCTGGCCGCCTACATCGGGGCGCTGGCCTCGCGGCCGGCCGGTGGCACCGGTACCCAGATTTTGGGGGCGCTGGTGGGCGCGGCGGGCATTTTCCTGCCCGGCACCTTCCTCATCTTTTTCGTCATTCGCTTCTGGGACCGGCTGCGGCAGTACCGCGTGGTGCAGGCCTCGCTGGAGGGCATCAACGCCGTGAGCGCGGGGCTGGTGTGCGCGGCCACCTTCCTGCTCTACCACCCGCTGCCCGACCGGCTGCTGGCGCTGCCCTTCCACCTCGGCCCCATCCGCAGCCTGCCCCTGAACCCCTTGCTGGTGGGCGCTACCTTCCTGCTGCTGCTCTGGGAGAAGGTGCCCAGCGTGGCCATTATCGCGGCGGCGCTATTGGCCGGGGCGTTTCTCAATTAGCCGTGAATGGGCGGATAGAACGCCATACTGAAAGAACGTCATGCTGAACGCAGTGAAGCATCTCTACCGAGTAAGT
>JALYUI010000737.1 GCA_030853845.1 Bacteroidota bacterium
GCCTTAATGGTGATGATGGTGCGGCTCGTCGGGCTTGCCAAACAGGTTTTTGAGCGTGCCGAACAGGTAAAGCCCCAGCCAGCACACGTAGAGCCAGTAGAAGCCCGCCGGCAGGTGGCCCACGAAAAAATGCAGAATCAAATGCGCGCCGGCGCTCATCAACAGGCCGGTGAGGGCAATGAACTGGAAGCTGTTGAGGGCCGAGGGGCGGTAAAGCTTATTGAAATCCACGGGAAAAATTAGGGTAAAAGGCGGGCTAAAAACGGGCAAACAGGCCCTTGCGCTGCTTCAGCACCACGGCCAGGGCGGGAAACTGCCGGTTGAAATTGGCCACGATGGCGGGTTCGTGCTGGCGGGTGAATTCGGGGTCGAAGTTGGCCGCGCCCAGGTGGGCCAGCACGGTCGCCGCCGGGGCCTGGTCACGAATCCACTGGTCGCACACGTTCTGGCGCAGGCGCAGGCCCAGCGCGTTGAAGCCCGATACCGCGTGCGGAGCTGCCGCGCCGAAGTAGATGCGCAACGCCACCCGCGCCGACGGATGCTCCCAATAAAAGCTGCTGGTGCCGGTGGTGGGCTCGGCCGGGGCCTGCCCGTAGGTCTGGTATTCGAGGTTGAAGAACTTGGCCGAGTTGAACCAGATGCCGCGCCGATAGGCCGTGGGCTGCCCGCAAATGGAGTGGGCCACGGTTTCGCCCTGCATGCGCCCCGTGTACCAGAGCTGCTCGATGGGCACCTCGCCGGCCGCCGGCTGCCGGTGCTGGGCGCAGTCGCCGGCCGCAAACACGTTGGGCACGCTGGTGCGCAGAAATGCATCAACCAGAATGCCCTTGTCGACTTCCACGGCCGAGGTTTTGGCCAGCGTGAGGTTGGGCGCTACGCCGGTGGCCAGGCCCACCCACTGGCAGGCAATTTCTTCGTCGGCGGTGGTTACTACGGCCCGCACCCGGCCCTGGGCGTCGCCCAGAATCTCGCGCAACTCGGCGTTGTAGCGCACGGGCACGTGGTTTTCGACGAACTGCCGGTCGACCAGATTGGCTTCTTCGGGGGGCAGGATTGAGCCCCAGTAGCGGGCATCGCGCACCAGTAGCAGCGGCTCGATGCCGCGGGTGTGCAGCATCTCGGCCAGTTCCACGCCAATGAGGCCGCCGCCTACCACCACGCCCCGGCTGATGCCGTGGGTATCGCGGGTCATGGCTTCTAAATCGGGTAGGTTGTAGAGGCCCTGCACGCCGGCCAGGTGCTGCCCCGGCCAGCCGTAGAGCTTGCTTTCGGAGCCGGTGGCCAGCAGCAGCTGGTCGTAGGCGAGGGTGGTGCCGTTGTCCAGCACCACGAGGTTTTCGGCCGTGTTGAGGGCGGTGGCGGTGGCATGCACCAGGCCCAGCCGGTTTTCGTCCCAGAACCAGTCGCCATAGGGTTTGATGTCCGGGTAGCGCAGGTGGCCCATGTATACGTACATCAGCGCCGTGCGGGAGTAGTGGTGCGGGCTTTCGGCCGATACCAGCGTGATGCGGGCCTCGGGCTGGAGCCGCCGCACGGTGAGCGCGCAGGTTACGCCCGTAATGCCATTACCAATAATAACGAGGTGCATAAGCAAGGGGGAAGTAGTGGCCAGGTCAAATGTAGCCGCACCCCTGCACAAATCAACCAATGGCGGAGCTTTGCTTACGTTTGTGGCGTAATGATTGACTACGTTGCGCGTATTCCTTACGGGCGCCGGCCCATTTTCTCCATTTCTTTATCTCATCTTATGCGTAAGTTACTGTTTGACAGCATTAGTCCGGTTTCCCGCCTGCTGGTGGCCGCTGGCCTAGTGCTGGCTACCCTGGCCCCGGCCATTGCCGCCCCGCCCATGCCGGCCCTGCCGGCCGCTACCTCGGCCTATTTTGCTAAGTTTATCGACGAAAACGGCAACGTCAACTACGGTGCCATCAAGCGCAACCCGCTTGAAATTAAAGCGCTGGCGCACCGCTACGAAACCCTCGACCTCAGCTCCGCCGCCGACCGCGACCGCGAAGCCTTCTACCTGAATGCGTATAATGTGATGGTAATCAGCGAAGTGGCGGCCCATTACCCCGCCACTTCGGTGCAGAAAATCCCTGGATTCTTCGATAAAAACCTGGTGACCGTGGCCGGTGAGAAAATGACCCTCAACGACCTGGAAGCCAAAAAGCTGCGCGAACCTTTTCACGACCCGCGCGTTCATTTCGCCCTGGTGTGCGGAGCCAAGGGCTGCCCGCGCTTCAACCGGCAGGCCTTCGTAGGCAACCAGGTCGATGCCCAGCTCACGATTCAGGCCCGCAAGGTGTTGCAGGACCCGAAGTTTATCCGGGTCGATGAGAAAGACAAAAAGGTGCTGGTGTCGGAAATCTTCAAGTGGTACGAGCCCGACTTCAAGGCCACCGGCAAAACCACGCTGGTCTACATCAACCAGTTCCGCGACAGCAAGCAGATTCCGACCACCTATGCCGTCGATTACTACACCTACGACTGGGCGCTGAACGACCGGAAATAACCGGCCGGCCAGCCCGGCAAACCAGAACGGCGGACCGTCGGCGAAAT
>JALYUI010000778.1 GCA_030853845.1 Bacteroidota bacterium
GCCGGGGCCACCGCCCTGCGCCTCGACCCCGCCACCGGCAGCCTGATTGTGGAAACCACTACCGGCCCGCTCACCGAGCAGCGGCCCCGCGCCTGGCAGGACGACCCCGCCACCGGCCGGCGCGAGCCCGTGGCCTGCGCCTTCCGGCTGCGCGGCAGCGAGGTGTCGTTTGCGCTGGGCCGCTACGACCGGCACCGGCCACTGGTGATTGACCCGGTGGTGCAGTTTGCCAGCTACACCGGCTCGCCGGTTGAGAACTGGGGCTTTGCCGCTACCCCCGACGCGGCCGGCAACCTCTACACCGCCGGCGTGGTGTTCGAGCCGGGCTACCCCACTACCACCGGCGCGTACCAGCCGGGCTTCAGCGGCAGCACCGATATGGCCATTATGAAGTTCAATACCAGTACCTCGGGGCCGGGGGCGCGGGCCTGGGCCACCTACCTGGGCGGCAACAACCTGGAGTTTCCGCACAGCCTGCTGGTGAATGGGCGCGGCGAGCTGCTGCTGCTGGGCACTACTTCGTCGACCGATTTTCCGACCACGACCACGGCGGTGAGCCGGGCATTTGGCGGCGGCACCCCCATCGCGCCCTACGGCCTGAACTCGCCCTTCGTGTTGGCTAATGGCTCCGACCTGGTGCTGTGCCGGCTGAGCGCGGGCGGCGGGCAGCTGCGCGCCAGTACCTACCTGGGCGGCAGCGCCAACGACGGCCTGCTCGACCCCGCTGCCATTGGCACCACCCCCAACCTGCGCTACAACTACGGCGACGCCTTCCGGGGCGACCTGGCCTTCGACGGGCAGGGCAACGTGTACCTGGCCAGCGTGACGCGCTCGGCCGACTTTCCGGGCCTGGGCAGCGGGGTGGGCTACCGCGGGGGCTTTACCGATGGGCTGGTGGCCAGCCTCGATTCGAGCTTCAGCCAGCTGCGCTGGGCAACGACGCTGGGCGGCACGGGGGCCGACGCGGCCTACTCGCTGCAACGCGACGAGGCCACCGGCGACCTGTGGGCGGCGGGCGGCACTACCAGCGGCAACTTGGCCGGCGCGCCCGGCGGCTACCGGTCTTCGCTGGCCGGCGGCATCGATGGCTTCGTGACGCGCCTCACGGCTGGCGGCAGCATTATCCAGAGCACTTACCTGGGCACCAGCTCGTACGACCAGGCGTATTTTGTGCGGCGGGTGCCGGGCGGGCAGCTGTACGTGCTGGGCCAGACGCTGACGGGAGCCTGGCCGGGGCTGAGCACCGGGTGCTACTCCCAGCCCAACGGGCACCAGTTTATTCAGCAGCTTGCCCCCGATTTGCGCTCGGCGGGCTTCGCCACGGTGTTCGGGACGGGGCGGGCGGTACCCGATATTTCACCCACGGCTTTCGACGTGGACTGCTACGGCCGCCTGTTTGTGGCCGGCTGGGGTGGGGGGCTCGACCCGCACAACGGCTCGACGGTGGGCCTCGACGTGACCCCTAACGCCCTGCAAACGACCACCGACGGCATGGACTTCTACCTGATGCAGCTGTCGGACGGAGCGCAGACGCTGGAGTACGCCACCTTCTTCGGCACCTCGGCCGATGACCACGTGGACGGCGGGATGTCGCGCTTCGGGCCGCAGGGACTGCTGTATCAGGCGGTGTGCGCCTGCAACCAGGGCAGCGGGGGCGGGCTGCCCATTCCGGTGGGAGCCAGCACCTATGCGCCGCACAACGGCTCGGCCCACTGCAACAACGCCGCGTTCAAGTTTGCCTTCACCGCCGGGGCCTCGCCGGCCGGGCCGGATACGCTCACGGTGTGCGCGCGCAGCAGCATTATCCGGCTGGGCGGCTCGCCGGCCGGCGGCACCTGGACGGGCACCGGCGTAACGGGCTCGGTGGGAGCGGGCTACTCCTTTACGCCCGATACGGCCCGCCTGGGCACCTTCGTACTTACTTACACCAGTCCGCTGGGCGGGCTGTGCGCCGGCACCAGCACCCGGCGCATCACGGTGGCGGCGCAGGCGCGGGCCCGCCTCACGGTGCCGGATACCCACGTCTGCCTGCGCCCGCAGGGGCCGCCGCCCGCCCTGATTCCGCTGACGGGCACGCCCGCCGGGGGCACTTTTGTGGGGGTGGGGGTGGTGGCGGG
>JALYUI010000779.1 GCA_030853845.1 Bacteroidota bacterium
CGAGCATGAGCCAGCCCAGCAGCCGACGGCCGGTGCTCAGGGGCTGCTCGTCGGGCGCGGGCGGGTGATAGATGCCCGTGAGCCGCCCCAGCAGCAGCCCGAATACCAGCCAGCCGGGGTTGCCCACCAGCCCCGGCCAGTAGCTGGCCGCCGCCACCTGCGCCGCCCCGATGCCCGCCGCCAGCAGCAGGCCCTGGCGCGGCCGGGGCAGCACCCGCCAAAAAATCAGGGCCAGGTAGGCCGCGTACACCGGCGCGCCGTAGGCCCAGGTTTGCCAGTCGTCGTGCATGGAAAAGAGCCCCAGGCCCGCGTAAAAAATGAAGCCCGTAAAAAGAAAAGGCATGAGCCTGTTGGAGCGCGCCGGCCCCAGCAGGCCGTACAGAATGTGGCCGCCGTCGAGCTGGCCCAGCGGCAGCAGGTTCAGGGCCGTGAAAAACAGGCTGAGCGCCCCAGCCAGCAGCACCGGGTAGTGCAGCAGTTCGTTGGGATGCGGCACGCGGGCCGGGTCGGCCAGCAGCGTTTCGAGGGCGCGGTAGAGCAGGGGCCGGGCCAGCTCCAGCCCGGCCGGGCCAGGTGCGTACACGTACCGGGCGTAGTCGGCCCCGTAGCGCGCATACTCGGGGTGAATGCTGAACAGATACTCCAGCGGCGGCAGGTGCGTGAAGCCGTAGCCCAGCAGCGCCACCGCCGCTACAAACCCCGCCAACGGCCCGGCCAGCCCAATATCAAAAAACTCGCGCCGCGAAAAAATCCGCTCCCGAATCCGAATCACCGCCCCAAACGTGCCCAGGCCCATCGGAAACGGCACGTAGTAGGGCAGCGAGGTGCGCACCCGATTAGCCCGCGCCACAAAGTAATGCCCGAACTCGTGCACCGTGAGCACCCCCAAAAACGGCAGGGCAAACGCCAGCCCCCGCGCCCATTCGCCCGGCAGGGGGGCCGCCGGAAACACCCAAAACCCCAGCGGCAGCAGGTCGATGGTGCCCCGCGTGAGCACCACGCCGGCCAGCGTGGTGGTGAGCACCGTGAGCAAAAACAGCCCGATGTGCACCGTCGCCGTGCGCCCGGCCGACGGGGCCGGCCGCTCGTAGCGCCGGAACAGCTGCCGGGCGCGCCCGGCCGCCGTGGCCGCCGGCTCGGGCAGGGCGGGTGAGGCTACATCGGCCGGAAAGCCGGCGAAATCGGGCTCAGGACTGGGCAGGGGCGTATTCTCGGGGAAAGACACGGAGGGCTTCGGGCAGGGCGGTGAGGAGGGTGAGGGGCGGGGCCAAGTGCAGCACCCGCAGCCCCAGTTGCCGGGCCGTGGCCACGTGCTGCGGGCTGTCTTCGATGAACAACACGTCTTCGGGCCGCCAGTTCATTTCGCGCAGCACGTATCGGAATATTTCCTCGCCCGGCTTGCGCAGCCCCACTTCCTGCGAGTAAAACACGCGGTCGAGCACGTCGGCAATGCCGTGGGTAAAGCCGTACTGCGCGGCCAGCCGCCGGTTTATCTCGGCAATGTGCAGGGCGTTGGTGTTCGAGAGCAGTGCCGTTTGGTGGCCGCGTCGGCGCAACTCGGCCACCAGGGCCAGGCGGTCGGCCGGCACGCCGAGCAGCATGGCGTGCCAGGCGGCATCCAGGTCGGTATCGGTGGCGTCGAGGGCATAAGCCTCCCGCAATCCGGCCCGGAATTGGGCGGGCGAAAGGTGGCCGGTTTCAAACTTATCGAACAGCTCGGCCTGGCTGGCCTGCGAAAATTCGATGGAGCTTTCGGCGCGGCTTAGGCGGCGCATGGCAGCCGGGGTGGCCGCATAGTCGATGTCGATAAGGACCCCGCCAAAATCGAACAATAAATGAGGAAGCATACAGCGGATTTCTGATTACTGCGGGCAAATATCCGGCAACCAGTTCTGTAAAGAAGGTCAAAGGTCGTATATTTGTCAGGTCGGAGCGCCAGAGATGGCAAGGGTTTAGAGGTGAAAGATTAAGCGGTACCTTCGACAACGGGCCTATAGCTCAATTGGTTAGAGCAGCTGACTCATAAAGTAAGTGTTCTTTGAATTCATGAAGCAGTGCGTTGTTTGCGAACAACCGATAGCTGGTCAGAAGAAGAAGTATTGCAGCAATGCGTGCAAGCAGAAGGACCACTATCATCGGGTGAAATCGCAGACAAACACTTACCACTCCCAAACCTTACGGTCGTTGAAACGCAAGCTTCAACTGATTGAGCAGTTTGGCGGTGGTTGCCGGATTTGCGGCTACAGTGCCAATGTAGCAGCGTTGCACTTCCATCATTCCGACCCCAATTTGAAGAGCATGAAGCTCGATATGCGGGTGCTTTCAAATCGGAGATGGGACGCAATTATGGTTGAAGCAGGCAAATGCGAGCTACTCTGCTCGAATTGCCATGCCGAAACGCACCATCCGGAACTGGCGCTTCATACTATTCAGCGGATACTTAGCGGTGCCTCCCGGCAGGAAACTTCGGGATGAGCAGGGGGTTAACTCAGGGAAACCTGTTCGTGGCCAACGGGCCGCGATGGCAATCCTGAGCCAAGCCAGGGAATGGTCATCAAAGTAC
>JALYUI010000784.1 GCA_030853845.1 Bacteroidota bacterium
GTTTCGCAGTGTTAAAAGCGCAGTGTCTCGCAGTGTTGTTCTGGCGTATGAGCACTGCGGGACACTGCGCTTTAACACTGCGAAACACTGCGTGAAATGACAGCCGCGCTATCCGCGCTTCGTACACACAAATATCAGGTTCGAAGTGTAGCGCGTCTGGTCCAGCATCCGCACGTCGAACCCATTGCGGGCGGCAAAATCGGTTATCACCTCCTGCGATAGAAAGCTCAAGCCCCCCTCGGCGGTTTTGTTGAACTTGCAGAAGCGGGTCGAAAACCACTCCGTTAGCTCGGTGCCCCGGTGGCGGGCGGCCAGCTCCTTGAAGCCGTCGCGGATGACGAGCACGCCGTTTTCGGTGAGGCTGACGGCGCACTTTTGCAGCAGCGCCACCTGGCCCTCGGGTTGCAGGTAGTGCAGCACGTCGCTGAGGATAATGGCTTCCTGCGGCCCGAATTCGGTCGTGAGGGCGTTGCCGGCGGCGAAGGCCACGTTGGGGCCGTTCACGTAGCCGTGGGCGGCCACGGTGGTTTTGTTGTCGTCGTAGTCGAGGCCGCGCACGGTGCGCTCCTGCGAGGTCAGGGCCAGCATGTTGGCCATGAAGCCGTAGCCGCAGCCTACGTCCAGGATGCGGCCCCGGCGCGGCAGCAGCTCGTCGAACAGGCGGTAGTTGTTTTCCAGCTTCACCTTCACCTTGGCGTACCATTCCAGCACGGGGCCTTTGTAGAGGTAGTTGCCAATGAGGCGGTTGCGGAAGTAGTCGGGGTTTTCAGCCTGCTCGGCCAGCCGCTGGTACTCGGCCCGGAAGTAGCGGCCGATGCCCTTGGTGCGCGCCGCGTAGCCCTCGCCAAACGAGGTATCATCGGGCTTGATGCGAGGCAGGAATTTGAGCGTCATCTGCCCGTCGTTCAGGTAGAAGCGGTTTTTGCGCATGGTTTCGCCGCTGCCGTGGATGAGGACGGGCAGAATGTCGAGCCCCAGCGCCTCGGCCAGATAAAATGCGCCCTTGTGGAAGCGCCCGATGCAGCCATCGGCCGAGCGGGTGCCTTCGGGGAAAATGACGATGGAGTAGCCCGCCGCTACCTGCGCCCGCAGGTCGGGCAGGATGTCGGCTGCCCCTTGCGCCGCCGGGTGGTAGCCGGCCATGCGCACCACGGCCCCGAAAAACGGCGAATTCCACACCCAGTCGTTGGTCAGCAGCACCAGCTTGGGCGTCTGCATCACCAGCAATAGGATGTCGAGAAACGACTGGTGGTTGGCAATGACGACGGCCGGCGTGGCAAACTGCTCGCCGGTGTCGTTGAGGTAAACCTTGCGCACGTTGGCCATCACCGTAATGAGTGAGCCCGTGAACCGGCGCAGCAGCCCGTGATAAAACAGCTGCTTGCGCGCCTTGGGCAGCGGCAGCAGCTTCAGCAACAGGCCGGTCATGTTCAGCAGCAGCGCCCCGAACACGAAGTAGGCAAACGCGAAAGTCGACTTTGCCAACCCCCAGAGCGTGTACGGCCCCTGCCGGCGGGCGGCGGGCTCCGAGATAAACCAGCGGAACAGCCAGGGCTGCAAGGTTTGCGATACCAGCCACACGCTCAGAATGCCGATAACCGACACAAACGCCATCGAGCGCAACGCCGGGTGATGGGCAAAGAACAGCGTGCCCAGCCCGATAATCGTGGTCACGGCCGAGAGCAGGATGGACAGGCTGGTGGTGCCCGGCTCGCGCTGCCCGGTGGCATACTGGTGCTGCATCCCGTCCATCGTGAAGATGCAGTAGTCGTCGCCGAGCGCAAAGACCAGCGTGGAGAGAATGATGTTGATGATGTTGAATTTTAGTCCCAGCAGCGCCATCAGACCCAGAATCCATATCCACGCCACCACCATCGGCACGAAGGCGATGAGGGCCAGCTCCAGACGGCCGTACGACAGCAGCAGGGCCGCGAACACCAGAAACGATGTCCAGAACGCAATGAAAGTGAACTCCTTATTCACGATGTTCACCAGCGTGTCGGTGATGTATTGGCGGTCGAACACGTATACGCCGGGCAGGTGGCCCAGGCGCGCATACAGCGGGCGGGCGTGGCCCGGCGCGGTGGTCAGCAGGTTGAGCACGGTGGCTTTGCCGGGCTTCTCCTCAATCAGATTATTCAGAAAAGCATTGCGGAGCGTGGTTTCGTCGGGGGCTGAAAGCAGGCCGTATTCCTTGCCCACCAGCTCGCGGAAGGGCTCGAAAGCCGTGGCTGAAAAGTGGTGCGGCGCGCCGGCCGCCGTGAGGCGGGCCAGCACCTGCTGCTGCCGCGCGGGCGTCCAGTAGGCGCGCCAGCGGGCCAGGCGGCGCTGCTGCTCGGCCCGCGAAGGCAGCAGCACCGACACGCCCGAGAAGTGCAGCACCTGCCCCTCGCGCTGCAATTGCGCCACAATGGGCTGGGCGCGCTCGTTGCGGGCCAGGGCTTCATCGAGGGTGGGCGCGCTGGTCACCAGAAACACAGTTTTCTTGGAAAGCGACGAAATCCGGTTGAGCAGGGCTTCCGACTGCCGGAGCTGCGGTGTCATGAAATTCACCTGGCCCAGGTCATTCTCGAAGCCTACCTGAAACGAGAAATAAAGGAACACCGGCGTGAGCACCAGCAGGACCAGCAGCCAAGCCGGATGCTGCTGAAAGCGCGTGACCAGCGTTTTCAGGCGGTTGGGTGGGGCGAGGGCCAGGGCCGCCACCCCGGCCGGGTCGTCGGCCAGGAAGTGGGGCAGGAACACCAGCGTGGCCACCGCCGCGCCCACCAGGCTGAGCCCGGCAAAGGTGCCCAAATCCTGCAACACGGGCACATTCACGAACTGCAAACACAGGAAACCCGCGATGGTGGTGAGGCTGCCGATGGTGAGCGGAAAGGCCAGCTCCTCAATCACCACGGCCGCGTTGGGGTGGAAGCGGTGGTGGGTGAGGTAGTGCAGCGAGTAGTTCACCGCGATGCCCAGCACGATGGAGCCGGCCGCCACGGCAATCACCGAGATGCTGCCCTTGGTGAGGGCGATGACGGCCAGCGCAAAGAGCGCCCCAAACAGCACCGGCAGCAGCATGAGCACCGGGGCCGCCAGCCGCCGGAAAAATAGCAGAATCACCCCCACCAGCAGCGTCAGCGAAATGAGCAGGGTCAGGTGGGTATCGGCCCGAATCTGGGTGGCGTTGGCCGCCGCCACGGCCGGCGCACCGAAGTAATGCACCTGATAGCGCCCGCCGGCTTTGGCCGCAATCAGCTGGTCGAGCTTGCCGAAGAATTCGATGTTGCGAGCCGTGTTGCTGGAAGGGTATTTCGGATTGATGAACAGGAAGACGTGCCGCCGGTCGCGGGTAAAGAAATGGTCGTTGAACAGCTCCACATTCTCGTCGGGCTTGAAGTCCTTGAGCTTGTTGAGCACCACGTAGCCAAAGCCCAGCGGGTCGCCCACGATAAACTGTTTCAACGCCACCCCGGCCGGCCCGATGAGCGTGCGGTAGTTGCTGTCGACGCGCCGGACCACCCCGGCCGGCGCGGTAGCCGAGTCGAGCTGCGCGTAGTCACTCTCCTCCAGAAACAGCGGCAGGTTGTCGTGAATCGTGCCGAACACGTCGAAAATCAAACTGTCGTTGGCGGTGGTGCGGAAATTCTCTATGTAGGGCTTCAACTGCTGGGTGATGCGGCCGGCCAGCTCGTCGGCGAAGGCGGCCTGGGCCTGCGGCTGCGCGGCGTGGGTGGTGTCGGTATCGGACACGAACAATACCACCCGGTCGGTAAACTTCGAGCTGGCCAGGAAGCGGCTGAACTCGTCCATGCGCTTCTCGTGGGGCAGCATCTGCATCACATTCTCTTCGAGCCTGATGCGGGCCGCTCCAACCGCCAACCCCGCCAGCGTGGCCAGAAACACCGCGTAGAACAAGGGCTTGCGGGCCTGAAAGAAGCGGTAAATCAGCAGGAAAAAATTACCCATGTGGGGGGATGTTCAAAGTAGTCGTTCTGGCGTTCACCTCACCCCCTGACCCCCTCTCCCGCGGAGAGGGGACACCGGTCATGCGCAGACGGAAATCGTCTGGCTCCCCCTCTCCGCGGGAGAGGGGGCCGGGGGGTGAGGTGAACGCGGAGGGCGATTTAGAAAGGGTAGGTTTGCTTTCGCTGCACCAGCAGCTGCGCCACAAAAGTAACCGCGCCCGCCAGCACTGCCGCGCCGGCCGCCAGCAGCCAGGCCCCCGTAAAATACTGCACGAAGTTCTCATGAATGGACGCCAGCGACAGCCCCGCGCTCGATTCCAGCCGTAGCGGGCGGGCTGGTGGTGG
>JALYUI010000787.1 GCA_030853845.1 Bacteroidota bacterium
TCGCTGCCCCGCGCGAGTCGCCCCCGGCCTCGGCCCCGTTCTCGAAAGTAAAAGTGAAGGAGAAGCCTGCGAAGCGCGGCTTCTTTTCGCGGCTGTTTGGCCGGAAGTAACGGGTTTATAGAACGTCATGCTGAACGTCATGCTTCACTGCGTTCAGCATGACGTTCTGTATTCTGCACAACTACTCTAATTGAGGCGAGATGAACCCCGAAAACTTTCTTATTCCGCTGAGCGTGACCGACCAAATGGGCCGGCGCGTGGCCGTGCCGCTGCCGGCGCGCCGCATCGTGTCGCTGGTGCCTTCGCAAACCGAGCTGCTGTTCGATTTGGGCCTGGGCGCGAAGGTGGTGGGCCTTACCAAATTCTGTATTCACCCGGCTGAAGCTCGCACGCAAGCCACGGTGGTGGGCGGCACCAAGCAGTTCGACTTCGATAAAATTGCGGCTCTGAAACCCGATTTAATCATCGGTAATAAGGAAGAAAACTACCAGGCCGGCATCGAGCAGCTGGCCGCGCAGTACCCGGTGTGGCTGAGCGACATCAGCACCCTGCCCGAGGCGCTGGATATGATTCGGCGCGTGGGCTTCATTGCCGGAGCCAAAGACCAGGCCGCCGCGCTGGCCGCCGAAATCGAAGCTTCTTTCGCGGCTTTAGCTGCCGCTGCCCCGCCCGAAGCGCCTACTGCGCCTACTGCGCCTCCCGTTTCGGTGGCCTATTTCATCTGGCGCAAGCCCTACATGGTAGCCGCTATGGGCACATTCATTGACGACATGCTGCATCGGGCCGGCTTCGCCAACGCCTTCGCTGGCCGGGCGCGCTATCCCGAAATCAGCGCCGCCGAGCTGGCGGCCGCCGCCCCGGCGCGCATCCTGCTGTCGTCGGAGCCTTATCCATTTGCCGAAAAGCACCGGGCGGAGTTTCAGGCCATCTGCCCGGCGGCAAAGGTTGAAATCGTGGACGGCGAACTATTCAGCTGGTACGGCAGCCGGCTGCGGCAGTCGGCGGCCTATTTCAGTCAGCTTCGCTAACGGCGAAACCGGCTTTCGCCAATTCACGCCAGAACTGCGGGTACGACTTGCGCACTACTGTCGGGGCCTCGATGGCCAGCGGCCCGCGCAGGGCCAGCGGCGCAAAGGCCATGGCCATGCGGTGGTCGTGGTAGGTGGCTACTGATTGGTCAGCGACCAATAGCCCTTTCGATTCCAGCCCGAAGCTGTCGTGCAGCACATGCTGCAAAGTCACCCCGAACTTAGCCAACTCGGTTTGCAGCGCCGCGATGCGGTCCGTTTCCTTGATACGCAGGCTTTCCAGGCCCGTCATCAGGACGGGGACAGCCAGGGCGGCGGCCACCACGGCAATGGTCTGGGCCAGGTCGGGGCAGTCGGTGAAATCCAGGGTCAGCGGCGCCGCAACCGGCCGGCGGGCCACTTGGCGCAGGTGCACGGCTTCGGCCTGAAAGGTCGTTTCCACGCCGAAATGCGTCATCATGCCGGCAATGGCCTGGTCGCCCTGCAACGACTCGCGGCGCAGGCCAGGCAGGGTTATTTCGGAGCCGGCCGCGCCCAGCGCCACCAGCGCGTACCAGTAGCTGGCGGCCGACCAGTCGGCTTCCACCACATAATTGGTGGGCTGGTAGGGAGCGGGGCCGACGCGAATGGTGTTGCCATCGGCCGCGCAGTCGGCCCCGAATCGGCGCATCAGGGCCAGCGTCATGTCGATGTACGGGCGGGAACCGACTGCTCCGGTCAGGTGCAGCAGCATCCCGCCCGGCTGGCGGGGGCTCAGCATCAGCAGGGCCGAAATATACTGGCTGCTGATATCGCCGCGAATGTACTTTTCGCCCGGGCCAGCCGAATCAGTGGCCACGAGACCCGCGAATTCCAGGGGTGGAAACCCTTCGTTTTTAAGGTAGACAATGCGGGCACCCGATTGCCGCAGGGCCGAAACCAGCACGGCAATGGGCCGCTCCTGCATGCGCGCGGTGCCCGTGAGCTGGCCGCGCCAGCCCGTGAGGCTGAGGTAGGCCGTGAGGAAGCGCATCACCGTGCCGGCATCCTCGGCATCGAGCTGGTAGCTGGTGGGCGCGGCCGCCAGCAGGCGGCGCATCAGCTGGGTGTCGTGGGCATCGGAGAGGTTGCCCAGGGTGCCGCCCCCGGCCAGCGCCTGCAGAATCAGGGCGCGGTTGGATTCACTCTTGGAAGCCGGAAGTTGGGCGGAGCCGCGCAGCGGCCCGCCGGGCCAGGATAGGTACATAATAGCGGGAGCG